>JAFZOA010000515.1 GCA_017550775.1 Ruminiclostridium sp.
CGAGGATATGGCGGAGCTTTCGGAGCTTCGCGGAAAGAGCGGCTCGCAGAACGAGAACTATGAAGAGCGCCGTGTGCTTGAGGAACGCGTCCGGAAAGAGACCGAATACCGCGACCGGTTCATGCACAGGATAAGAAAGGCGCGCCGCAAGACCTACGACCTTCACGAGAGGGAAGAAGAGACCGATCTGTTCAGGGAGCTCGGGCTTACAGAAGATAACGGCGAAGCCGCGGACGAGAACGATGATAACGAGGATATCATCGATAACGCCATCGACACGATTGACACCATAGATGCGCTCGATGCGCTTGATGACCCCGACGGGCTTATCACACCGGATGACGGTTCGATGTAACGCTGCGGTGCCGAAGGGGTACGGGAGCGGACAAAACCCCCGAAAAAACTAATTTCGATCGTTTGATAAGGAATCGGTATATACGATAAATGCAGTTTTTCTGCCTTTGGCGGAGGAACTGCATATTTCTTTGGTAACAGTGTATAATGAAAATTATAGTTTCGGTTATAGTTTTGGTTATAATAATATATTATAATAAAAAAGTAATTATAAACCGTATGCGCCCGAATGCGCGCAGCGAAACTGAAAGGGGGAACGGTTTTTACCCGCGGGACGGGTAAAAGCGATCTTTATGGCAGAATATTTATCTCCCGGTGTTTATGTCGAGGAGTTTGAGTCCGGCGGAAAGCCCATGGAGGGCGTCGGAACAAGTACGGCAGGTTTTGTCGGACTCGCTGAAAAGGGTCCTGTGGGCGGCGTTCCGCAGCTCGTTACAAACTTTGCCGATTTCAGAAGAAAATACGGCGGATTCCTTTCCGAGAACGAATTCGGTGAATACCGTTTTCTCGCTTACGCTGTAGAGCATTTCTTCATCAACGGCGGCACACGCGCGTTTATTTCGAGAGTTGCTCCTTCAAGCGCAAAGTGCTCGACCGCTAAGGTGGGCGACCTTGAATTCACAGCCAAGAACCCCGGTCTCTGGGGCGACAGCATCAGCCTTAAGATCACTCCTTCTTCCAAGGCAAAGACACAGGCTTTTGAGCTTGTAGGCGACAAGAAGTACAGAGTGAAGAGCGGTGCAGGCTTTGCACCCGGCGATATCGTTGCATTCAGCGACGGCGATACCATCGAGTACAACAAGGTTGAAAAGAATCAGGATAATATCATAACATTCCAGAACGCTTTCTCCGGCGATATCACAGACAACAATCTTCTTCCCGCCAAGGTCATCACAACATGTGAGATCTCTATGGAAGTAAGATATGACGATACCACCGAAACATACGAGAACCTTTCGTTCAATATCGAGTCCCCGAATTACATCGTCAAGAAGACAGCCAAGTCCGAGCTCGTTAGCATCGAGTACAAGGGCGCCAACGAGATAGGCTATCCTTTCGGTACTCTCTGCACAGAGGACGAGACGGTAGTTACCGCAGAGTTCAAGGGCGGCAGCAACGGCTCCGCTTCCGATCTTTCCGCGGGCGACTTCATCGGCGAGAACAAGGGTGCCGGCAACAGAACAGGCATCCAGTCCTTCCTCGATAATGACGTAGTTTCCATAATGGCTGTTCCGGGTATCACTGACCCGAACGTTCAGCTCACACTCGTTGCTCACTGCGAGAACCTTGCAAGCAGATTCGCTGTTCTCGATGTTCCGAGAAGCGCAAAGAAGGTCGATGAGATAAGCGCTCACAGAGATATCTTCTCTTCGAGCTATGCTGCTCTCTATCATCCGTGGCTCACAGTGTTCGATCCGCTTGACAAGAAGAA
>JAFZOA010000516.1 GCA_017550775.1 Ruminiclostridium sp.
AAGTATGCCGCCGTGCCGAAAGCGAGGGAATACAGTATCGCCCGCAGCCACGAGAGGTCGTGAAACAGCCCGACGTTTTCCGGGGTATAGGACGTGAAGGACGAGAGTATCATCCCCACCGGTGTGCAGTCCCACAGAGGTCCGTACATAAGCTCGCCAGCGTTCGCGCCGTAGCAGCCCGCGCCCGCGATCACGGACAGGAAGAAGAGCGTGCAGGGTATGCCGAGCCCGAAAATGAACGGAACGATGTTCGCGGTGAGCTTTCTTCCGCAGAACGAAATTATCATGAGCGAGAAGAAATACTGCATCACGTTCGCGCAGAGCAGATAGCCTATTATCCCGCGGTAGAACTCAAACACGCTCCCCGCGTCGGACGAATTGGCCGTGAGATACCCGCGTATCTCGGAAAGCATACTGTCGGCGGGAATGAGAAGAAGCATAGCTATCCCGACGGCGATAAACTGCGGTATAACGTATATCCCGAAGCCGGAGAGCACATCCCCGGAGAAGCGGGTGTTGAAGCTTACCGGAAGCGACATATCCATGTCGGTGTATTTCCTGTTCCATAAGCGGCGCATACTTTCCTTCGCGGTGAAAAGCCCCTGTAAGAACAGCACGAACAGCATGACGCACGCCGCTATTATAAGTATCATGCCTATCCCGTTTATCAGCGTCGTCCTCGCGTCAAGGTCGGCGTAGTTCTCGGGAGGCACGGGTCCCCGGCGCTTTTCGAGATCCGCGTACAGCATAAGGTCAAGCCCCGCCGAGACAAGCGGGTACGAGAAAAGCGACATCAGGCAAAGCGCGATAATGCGCCCCTTCATTTCCGTGAACCGATAGGCAGGATAAGCGTATTTACCGGTCGAGAGCGGAGCTGTCATAGCCTTGTCCCTCCATTTCATACACAAATATCTCTTCAAGCGTGAGCCGTATCTCGTCATACACCTTCGGCGAAAGCTTCTCCACTTCCGCGCGTATTTTCTCGCTTCCGCCCTTCGCGATGATGTACGTGATACTTCCCGTCCTGTCGATGTGGAGAACGTCCAGCCCGGGAAGGTCGGCGGCGGTTATTTCCCTGTCAAAGGAAGCCTGAACCTTGATAACATCGCCCTTTACGTTGTCGAGCTCGCGGTCGAATATGAGCTTGCCGCTGTGGATAAGCCCTACCCTGTCGCAGAACTCGTCTATCTCATTTAAGTTATGCGACGAGAAAACTATGGTCATTTCCCGTTCGAGCATAGCGTCTATCATCATCTTCTTTACTATCATTCTCATGGTCGGGTCGAGCCCGTCGAGCGCCTCGTCGAGCAGCAGGTACTTAGGTCTGCACGCGATACCGCAGATGACCACCGCCTGTCGTCTCATACCCTTTGAGAACTCGTGGAGCTTCTTGTCGAGGGGAAGTCCCACCGTCTCCGCGAGCTTCCCGAAAAGCTCACTGTCGAACGACTTATAGAACGCCGCGTAGTAGCGCTTCATTGCTCCGAGGGTCATATCCGAGAACTGCACGGTCTCGTCGCTGATGTAGAAAACCCGCTCCTTGACCTTCACGTTGTCGTAAACGTCCTCGCCGTCTATCATCACTCTACCGGACACGGGGCGGTACACACCCGCGAGCATACGAAGCAGAGTTGACTTACCCGCGCCGTTGGAGCCGAGAAGCCCGTAGCAGCTCCCCTCGGGGATATCGACGGACACCATATCCACTGCGTTCACGTCGTCAAATCTCATCACACAATCCTTTATCTCGATCATTTTCATTTCCTCCCCAGATCACCATATTTCTTCCACAAGCTTTTTCGCGGCATCTTTCCCGAGACCCGCGTTTTTCGCGCTCACCATGCTCTGTTTAAGCTCGTCCGACGCCTTTTTCAGCTTTGCGTCCGACGCAGACCTGTTATCCGAGACATAGCTTCCCTTAGCGGGTATCGAGTAGATGAACCCTTCCTGTTCGAGGCGGTTGTAGGCTCTCTGCACCGTATTCGGGTTTATCCCGAGGGAGCGTGCGGTCTCGCGCACCGTCGGCAGCCGTTCACCCGCCGCAAGAATGCCGCTTGTTATCAGCCCCGAGATCTTCTCGTAGAGCTGTTCGTAGATCGGCGCTTTTCCTTCTATCCTTATGTCAAACAAAGCAAATCCCCCTTTGCATAACAGCGTCAACTGTATTATATCGCTTAATACAGTTGTATTATATCACGGCGTTTTTATTTTGTCAAGAGGTTTATAGATTTTTTTGCAAGCACTTTGTTTTACGTCAGCCGGCGGGCAAAAAAGCTCTCTAACGGTGATATGTATATGGGCAACCTGAAGTATGTCCACCCCCGGATTATTCTCAAGGATCTTCTGACCGGTATCACTGTCTTCATGATAATCCTCGTACAATTCCATATGTGCGGAAACGACAATGATATCAGCATTGTCTCCGATTTCTTCTATTGCTTTCTTACAGAAAGAAAAAGAAACGGCATTGAAATTTGATCAATGCCGTTTTTATGAGAATATAGATAACCGAGTCCATTAATGTATGGGCAGGCTTGCATACTGCGGTTATGAGCGGCGGCATATACAAGCGAGGGTGAAAACGTCAATAACCCTGAATACAGAAAAGTGGTGCTGTACCATGCAGCACCACTCATTTTGTTAAAAAAGTATGTTTGATCTGTAACAAGACTATTCAAGTTCCGTGGTACGG
>JAFZOA010000517.1 GCA_017550775.1 Ruminiclostridium sp.
TGCGACTGATGGTACATACCGTCTTCTATTATGAACTCGTCCGGCGTGGCCATGATCGGTATGGACGATAGCGGCAAGATCGTGAACACCCTCTACACACCCGAGATCGAGCGCGCTGCGGAAGTCATCAGAACCCTCTGTGAACAGAACTATCGTTACCCGCTCGTTGAGAACGGCTGGACGACCAACGACAAGGCATGGATCGCCGGCGATACACTGTTCATGACACAGGGCGACTGGTTCTGGAGAGGCGACCTCAGCTCGTGGGCAAGAAGAGGCAAGATTGATCTCGAAGATGTATTCTTCGTTCCGGGACCCAAGAATCCGAACGCCGAGGGTCACCCCTGCAACTATGACGTATTCGGTTACGCTCTCTGCGCAGGCTCCACAAACTTCGACTCCTACAGAGCTTGGAACAAGTGCAACCTGCTCGCGAAGATGGACGAAGAAGTTCTCGCGGCAAGCAAGGCTCAGGACTTCGAGAACCACGGTTGGACAGAAGAAGCTTATGACCTTATCTGGAACAACTTCGAGAACCCTGCTGCCACAACTCTGACTCCTGTATTCGACTTCTCCTACGGTGCAGGTACAGACGGTATCCACGGCACATCCGGCGATACACCTATGGATCACATCATGAAGGCTCCGATCAACGATATGTCTGTTCCGGACTTCAAGCAGGCCCGTGAAGAGTACGCGAACGTTATCAATACCAACATTGAGGAAATGAACGCAGCTCTTGCATAAGCATAAGATCTGAAACTTCTTCCGACTGATAAGATCAATGCTGCTTATAATGCTTTCCGAAGGCATTATGAACGGCGCAGACGGCAGATAAACAAAAGAACAGTATCGTTTTACACGGTACTGTTCTTTTTTATTGCGCAAATCTGTCCGGGGCAGGTTGTAATGCTATATTTTCATCTGAATATATACACGTTTGTTTCTTCCCAAGACGAAGGCGGGGAAAGAAACGGAAATAAATCTTGTCTATAGTTTGAAACAAAATCAGTATAAAATATCCGCACAGAGCCGATGCTCCTATTGAAATTTGTGTCAGAAAGTGCTATAATAACGTTATGCCCGCGTAAGAACCGGCGGCGCTTTACAATGCAGTCATTCCTGCGTCCTTACATCGCTTTTTTGTATCCCGTGACCTTTCCAGCGCCCGCGCTTGTATCTTATCAGGCTCATTAGTCCCGTAATGAACCATGTCAGTCCGGATGTCGCCCAGACCGCCCAGCAGCCTATCTCGGGGATAAGGGAAAGGACGGTAGCAAAGCCTATTCTGCCGATTACCTCGACAAATCCGTTCACCATTGCGTAGTTGACATCACCCGCTCCGTTGAGCAGACCGCGCGTGACATGGATAGTCCCGAGGAACAGATAGAAGCAGGCGGAAAGCTTGAGCGCCGTATCTCCTGTCGCAATGACTTCGGGTTCCTCGACGAAGAAGCCCACGATATTACCGCTGAACAGCATGAATACACCGAGCATAAGCACTGCAAATCCCGCCATTGCTATCATTGATCTCCGGTAGCCGCGTATGCAGCGGTCGAGCCGTCCCGCGCCGAGATTCTGACCCGTAAAGGTCGAGACTGCGGTGCTGAGCGAGATGAACGGCTGCTGGATTAGCTGCTCGACGCGCATGGTAGCGGTATATGTAGCCGTTATCGTAACTCCGAATGTGTTTGCCGTTCTTTGCAGATATATCATCGAAAATGATATGAACGCGTTCTGGAGCGCTATCGGTACGCCCTTTGATATACAGTTCCTTGCCGTTTTCGGGTCAAAACGCCGGAGCTCGCGGCTTATCCTGAACTGGGGGAACTTTGCAAACGCGAACACTATGCAGCCTGCCGCAGAGACCGCCTGAGCGATTATCGTGGCATACGCCGCACCGGCCACGCCCATGTCGAACACAAGCACGAACAGCAGATCAAGCCCGATATTCAGCACACACGCGATTATCAGGAAGACGAGCGGTATCGTCGAGTTCCCGAGAGAGCGCATAACTCCGTTTATCCAGTTGAATGCCGCGACAGCAAGCGTTCCCGCACAGGCTATGCGCATATAGCGTACCGCGTCATCGAATATCACCTCGTCCGTTGCGAGAAGCCGCAGAAGGTCGGGTGCGAACATGATCGAAAGTGCGGTAAGGACAACGCCGAACGCGGTAATGACATAAGCCGAGTTTACTATCAGCTTCTTGACGTTTTCCTCGCCGCCTGCGCCGAAATGCTGTGCGATAAGAATGCCCGTGCCGATCGAAAGACCGATGCAGAGCGTATAGAACAGATATGTGATCGAGCCGGTAGCTCCGACAGCCGCAAGAGCGTTGCTCCCGAGATACCGCCCGACTATTACCGAATCGACGATGTTGTAGAACTGCTGAAACAGGTTTCCGAACAGAAGCGGGAGAGTAAACAGGATTATATGTTTAAACTCGCTGCCCTCGTTCATGGTTTTTGTGTAGTTGCCCATAATGCTCTTTCTTTTTTTACTTAAACAGTTGATTAATTTGACTTACGACGAGTATGATATCACATCGCGTATCTTTTGTCAAGCGATTTTTCAGTAGATTTCCATGAAAAATCGGGCAGTCCGGGAACCTGAGAAATGACCTCGGAACGAAGGATGATTCTGTCATATAAAGGAACCGCTGATTTAATCCTGCACGTCACTTGCATTGCACATTTAGCAGTCATCTTGCACAAATTTCCCTTGACCTGCGCCGGCAAGCCTGCGGAGAATTTGTACGATCTGCCAACTAAATCTACAATGCGATCAACGCACAATCTTTGATCATCGTTTCCTTAAGGCAATACCGCACAAAGCACGGCTGGCGCCTTTGCACTTGTCTTGCTTGCGCCTTTTCCGTCATATTGCCCAAAATCCACTTGACTTGCGCCGGCAAGCCTGCGTGTCTTTTAGCCAATCTGACGAAAAATTCGACTGCACAATACAAGCACAATCTTTGTGCGGTATAGCCTTAAATATAAACAAGGAGATATTTATGCTTACATCGATAGCTTGCTTCTTTGCAACATGGATAGCCTACATTCTTTTCATGGCTACACAGGTTCTCGCGTCTCTCGTATTAACACCTTTGTTCGGTCTTGTTTGTGACCGTGTTTCTTTTTTCGGACTCTCGTTCGTAAAGGAAAACGGAAAATGGCGAAAAACAAAGAGCCGGTTCTCTTTCGTCGTTCAGTACAACCGTGTTGTGGACACCACACGCCCGATACCCGGAAACGCGGATATCAGATCGCTTCTGATAGACCTTATGCTCTTTCTTGTGCAGGCAGCTATTACGGTCATTATCTTCTTTGTGTCAAGGTGCATACCCGTAAGCGGATTTATCCCCGGAACTGTAAACTGGAACCTGGTCGCGGTGGATGTGTTCATCGTCAATATCCTGTTCAGCGTATGTTCCTTGCTGGCATTCCTGTATGTTCAGATATTTTCCCGGAAAAGCCTTATGGGGTACTGTATGTATCTGCAAAAGCGTATGCGAAGCGGTCTGCCCCTTGACGATACAATCATGCTGCCGTTGGAACAGCTTCCGTACAAGCACAATGATCCGGCAGCAAAGCTTCGTTATTACAGGTGGTACTTTATGTATCTGCTGTGGGTCGGGAGATACAACGACCTCAGAGAGCCGGCTTATGAGATGACGCTCTCTCTGAAATATAAGACGTATATGATAGTCGATACCGGGAACTATTACGATCTGATCTACTTCTATTCGAGGATAGAACCTGACCGTGAGCTCGCCGTCCATTTCATGAACAAGATGCGTTCGGTGCTTGCGGACGACCCCGACGCGAACGCAAAACGAGTAATTGCGTATTATGCGTACTTCGTCGAGGGTGACAGACAGAAAGCCCGTGTGTTTATCGATCAGGCAAAGGCAGTAGTCGATGTGTTCTCGATACCGGGAATGGAAAGAGAGCTCGAACGCAGGCTTGTGAGCGAGCTTGACGGGATACTGAAAAACGAGGGATATTAAGGGGAAAACGAGCGTTTCATTCCCGCTGTCCGAAAAGACAGGATCCTCCCCGGGCTTGACAGCCGGGGAAGGGGAGACAGGCGACTCATTAATAGATGAATATAACGATAGTGAGGGCGGCGAGCGCCGCAGGCAGTTGCTTCGCGTTCCCGATGCGAAGTCTGCACATTTTCCGAGATAGGAACTGCTATTAATAGATAAATTTAACGACATCGAGGGCGGCGAGCGCCGCAGGCAGTTGCTTCGCGTTCCCGATGCGAAGTCTGAACATTTTCCGAGATAGGAACTGCTATTAATAGATGAATTTAACGACATCGAGGGCGGCGAGCGCGGCACGCAGTTGCTTCGCGTTCCCGATGCGAAGTCTGCACATTTTCCGAGATAGGAACTGCTATTAATAGATGAATTTAACGATATCGAGGGCGGCGAGCGCCGCAGGCAGTTGCTTCGCGTTCCCGATGCGAAGTCTGAACA
>JAFZOA010000518.1 GCA_017550775.1 Ruminiclostridium sp.
GACAGGTATTACGAGACCGGCTACTGCGAGCGCGAGGGGATAGCTCCGGACGGTTTCCGGGACGACCCGTTCCTGTACGGCAACAAGGTCAAAATGGATCTGTTCGGGCGGTTCGGAGTTCTCGCTGCGGCGGGCGACCGGCACCTGGTCGAGTTCATGAACAATTCGTGGTACATAAAGAACAAGGCGGACGCGGAGAGCTGGCTGTACCACCTGACGACCGTTGACTACCGCAGGAAGGACGGCGCGGCGAAGATCGCAAGCTCGCATCGGATAGCCGACGGCACCGAAAAGGTGGAGGTCGCACGAAGCGACGAGGAGGCCGTGGAGCTCATGAAGGCTCTGCTCGGGCTGATACCGCCTAAAGTGTCCAACGCGAATACGGTGAATGTCGGACAGATGAGCGGACTTCCGCTCGGTTCGGTGGTGGAGACAAACTGCGTTTTCTCCCGGAACAGCCTGAAACCGATTGTCTCAAAGCCGCTCCCGGCAGATGTGAACGCGCTTGTGTTACGAAATGCGCTCAACATAGAGAACACCTACTACGGCATAAAGGCGCGCGACCTTGACCGGATATTCGAGGCGTTTATCAACCAGCCGTTGTGCAGCGGACTTTCGCTTGCGGACGCGCGTGAGCTGTTCAATTCGATGACCGCAGCTACTGAGAGATATCTGAAGGACTACTACCCGACCATGAGGCTCACAAAGTGACAAACGCGTTTCTTTTCGCGGCGGAGTCGGTACTTCCGATAGTAATACTCATCGTCCTCGGGTATATCCTTAAACACACAGGACTGCTCACAAAGGAATTTCTCGATGTCGGCAACAAGCTTACCTTCCGGGTACTGCTCCCGGTGATGCTGTTCTGCAACGTATATAGCATCGACCGGCTCGGCGACATAAACATCGGCTTTGTGCTGTACGGGATAACGGCTGTCATCACGGTATTCCTGCTTGCGACGATCGTCTGCTGTATGTTCACAAAAGACGGCGGAAAACGCGGGGCGCTGATACAGGCGGTATTCCGGTCTAACTACGCTATCATCGGCATACCGCTCGCGGCATCGCTGTTCGGAGACAGGGGCGGCGCGGCGGCGGGAGTTATGTCGGCATTCTGCATACCGCTCTTCAACATACTTGCGGTGGTAACGCTGACGCTGTTCAACGGGGGTACCGAAAAACGCAGGCTCGATGTCCGGAAAATACTTCTCGGCATCGCGAAGAACCCGCTTATAATCGGAACGCTCGCGGGTCTGGCGGTGCTCGGTATACGGGAGATATTCGTGATGTGCGACATAAGCTTCCGGCTCAGCGATATAACGATAATTTATAAGCCGCTCGAAAGCGTAAAGTCGATATGCACGCCCTTTGCACTTATCGTGCTTGGCGGGAAATTCGAGTTTTCAAGCGTGCCGAAGCTCAGAAGAGAGATCGTCTTCGGGACCTTCGTAAGGACGGTCGCCGTTCCGGTGCTCGGACTTACGGTAGCGTTCCTGCTCCGGAATGTCCTTAATCTTTCGGGGGAGCATTTTGCTGCATATGTAGGTGTGTTCGCGACCCCGGCGGCGGTGTCCTCCGCTATCATGGCAAAGGAGATGGAAGCCGATGATGAGCTTGCCGGACAGCTTGTTGTATGGACGAGCATTGTCAGCACTTTCACAATATTCATCTATGTGACAACGCTTGTCGGATTGGGTATTTTTTAACACAGTTTATCCGTTTTGTCCATAAAACATTACGGTTTTGTTATCGCTTTTATAAGGGTTTGGATTTACAATAAATACAGGCAATAATTCCGATATCTGTCCGGTAAGCGACGGACAGAAAACAACAATGGAGGTAGTTCAAATGGTTCTTGATATGTTCAGTTTAAGCGGCAAGGTCGCTGTCGTAACCGGAAGCAACACCGGTCTCGGACAGGGCATCTCGAAAGCGTTCGTGGAAGCGGGAGCAAAGGTGCTCGGCGTTTCGAGATCACCGAGCGACGATACGCAGAAGATGCTCGGCGAGGAGAATTTTTCGTACATAACCGCCGATCTTTCCTCTCTCGATCCGATAGACTCCATTATTAATACGGCTGTGGAGAAGTACGGACGGCTCGATATCCTCGTGAACAACGCCGGCATCATCAAGCGCGAGGACAGCATAGATTTCTCGGTAGAGAACTGGGACATCGTAATGAACACCAACTGCCGCACACTCTTCTTCCTCTCACAGGCGGCGGCAAGACAGTTCAGAAAGCAGAACAGCGGCGGCAAGATCATCTCCGTAGCAAGTATGCTCTCCTACCAGGGCGGCATCCGTGTTCCGAGCTACACCGCGAGTAAATCCGCAGTCAAGGGCATCACGATGACCATGGCGAACGAATGGGCAAAGTACGGCATCAACGTAAACGCTATCGCACCCGGATACATGGCTACAAACAATACCGAGGCTCTGCGCAATGACGCGGACAGAAGCGCGGCTATACTTGAGAGAATACCCGCGGGCAGGTGGGGAACTCCCGACGACCTCATGGGCGCGGCTGTATTCCTTGCGTCCTCCGCGAGCGACTATGTGAACGGCTTCACGCTTGCAGTTGACGGCGGCTGGCTGGCACGCTGATTGATGATATACGCAAATTCAGGAGGGTAATACATAAATGGACAACACAAAATTTCTCGAACAGCTTGAATGTACCGGTATAGTTCCGGTCATCAAGCTTGAAAACACCGCCGACGCGGTAAATCTTGCAAAAGCGCTCTACGACGGCGGCATTCGCTGCGCAGAGGTAACGTTCCGTGCGGAGGGCGCGGATAAGGTGATCTCGGACATGGTGAAGGCGTACCCGGATATGCTGGTGGGCGCAGGCACCGTCCTCACCACAGAACAGTGCGACAGAGCGATCGAGGCCGGCGCGAAGTTCTGCGTGGCACCCGGACTCAACCCGAAGGTAGTCGAGCACTGCCTTAACAAGGGCGTTCCCTTCACTCCCGGCGTTGCCAACGGCTCACAGATCGAGCAGGCAATGGAGCTCGGGCTTGACTTCGTGAAGTTCTTCCCCGCGGAGCAGGCGGGCGGTCTTCCGTACATCAAGGCGATATCCGCCCCGTACTCCTCAATGAAGTTCATGCCCACCGGCGGCGTAAACGAGAACAACCTGAACACTTACCTTGCGTTCAAGAAGATCGTCTGCTGCGGCGGAAGCTGGATAGTTCCCGACAAGCTCGTCAAGGCGGGCAAGTGGGATGAGATCACCGCGCTCTGCCGTTCGGCGGTCAACAAGATGCTCGGATTCTCGGTAGCCCACATCGGTATCAACTGCGAGAACGAGAACGAGGCTATGGACGTGTCCGGAAGCTTCGCAAAAATGTTCGGCTGGGAGCAGAAGATCGGAAACAGCAGTATCTTCTCCGACTCTCTGATCGAGTGCATGAAGTCGCCGTTCAAGGGCGCAAAGGGTCATATCGCAGTGTCCTGCAACAGCGTCCGCAGAGCGGTATATCAGCTCGGCAATCAGGGCGTTGAGTTCGATATGTCCACCGCAAAGTATGACGCGGACGGAAGACTCACGGTGGTATATCTGAAGAACGAGTTCGGCGGTTTCGCGGTACATCTTACCGAGAAGAAGTGACAAGAAACGCAAATTTTGAAAATAAACGGAAATAGTTTTTAGGCGATCGTAAAAGTCAAAGCGTATCTTTCTCCGCCGGAGGCGGGGAGGGATACAAAAATAAAACTTTTATATCTTAAAAAAGTGAAGAAAGCTTCAGATTTTATGTAAAAGTTCTTTATCCAAAGGCTTTTCAGAGTTTTACGATCGGCCGGGAAATAGTTTTTATAAGGAGAAAAACAAAATGTCAAAGATAGTAACAATGGGCGAGATCATGCTCAGACTTTCCACACCCAACAACGAAAAATTCATTCAGGCTGATGAGTTCGATATCAACTACGGCGGCGGCGAAGCGAATGTAGCCGTATCCCTCGCAAACTACGGCCATGACGCAGAGTTCGTTACCGCCGTACCGGACAACCCGATCGGTATGTGCGCGATAGCTGCGCTCCGCAAGTACGGGGTCGAGACAAAGCACATCGCAAAGTGCGGCGAGAGACTCGGTATCTACTTCCTGGAAACCGGCGCTTCGATGAGGGCTTCCAACGTAGTTTACGACAGAGCTCATTCCTCGATAGCCACCGCAGACGCGTCAAAGTTCAACTTCGACGAGATCTTCGAGGGCGCGGACTGGTTCCACTTCACCGGTATAACTCCCGCTATCTCCGACCTTGCCGCGGAAGTGACCGAGGAAGCGCTGAAAGCTGCCAAGAAGCATAATGTGACCGTGTCCTGCGACCTTAACTTCCGCAAGAAGCTGTGGTCGTCGGAAAAGGCGCAGAAGATAATGACCAACCTCATGAAGTATGTCGATGTATGTATCGGCAACGAGGAGGACGCAGAGAAGGTGCTCGGCTTCAAGCCCGGCAACACCGACGTTACCAAGGGCGACCTCGAACTTGCGGGCTATGTTGACATCTTCGGCAGAATGATCGACCAGTTCGGCTTCAAATATGTGATCTCCTCGCTGCGTGAGAGCCATTCCGCGTCGAACAACGACTGGTCGGCGTGCATCATGGACGGTAAGACCAAGGAGTTCTACCACTCCAGAAAGTACAACATCAACCCGATCGTTGACCGTGTAGGCGGCGGTGACTCCTTCGCCGGCGGACTTATCTGCGGTCTGTGCGACGGTAAGGATTTCAAGGCGGCGCTGGAATTTGCTGTGGCGGCTTCCGCACTCAAGCACACTATCCCCGGCGACTTCAACCTTGTTACCCGCGCGGACGTTGAGACCCTCGCAGGCGGCGACGCTTCCGGACGCGTACAGCGTTAAGGCACGATGATGAAGCTTTTTATCCGCGCTCATGACCTCGGAGTCAGGGGCGAGGAGAATATTGTCCGCCGGCTTGACGAGCTGGGACTTGAAGGCGTTCAGCTCGTGACCTATAAATGTCTCGACGGGATAGCTTATGCTCCCGGCTCACTCACCCGCGAACGGGCGGAGCAGCTGAGAAAGGCGTTTGAAGCCGCGGAGAAGACAGTGCCGCTCATCGGCGCGTACTTCAACCCCGTTCACCCTGACGAGGGCAAGATCCGCAACGGCATCGCGGTGTTCAGGGATCACCTCGCGCTCGCGAAGGAGCTCGGCTGCGACATCGTCGGCTCCGAGACCGGCTCCTACAACGGCGACAAGTGGACGTATCACCCTCAGAACCGCACGGACGAGGCTGTGGAGCGCGTGGTGCGCACCTTCGCCGATCTCGCGGGATATGCGCAGAGCTGCGGCGTGAACATAGGCATGGAGGGCGCATTCGGACACGTCTGCTGGAATGTGAAGACGCTGGAGCGCGCGGTAAAGACGATAGGCGCGGACAATATCAGGATCATATTCGACCTGTACAACTACCTTGACCGGTCGAACATAGATAAGATGTACGATATCCTTGAAGAAGGCTTGCAGACCTTCGGTGACAGGATATGCGTATTCCACATCAAGGACTGCACGATAAGCGAGGACGGCTCGCTGAAACAGTGCGGAGTCGGGAAGGGCATCTTCGACTATTATCGGATACTTTCGGAGATAAAGAAGGTATGCCCCGACGCGAACCTTGTATTCGAGGGTACGACCGGCGAGGATATAGCACCCGCCGTCGCGCACCTCAGAGAACGTATGTAATAAGGAGTTTACCATGACATTAGACATAAGATACAGCAATCACCCCGATGATTCAAAATACTACGACACCGAAAAGCTTCGTAAGAACTACCTTATCGAGAAGGTCTTCGTTCAGGACGATATAGCTCTCACCTACTCGCATCAGGACAGAATGATAGCGGGCGGAGCAATGCCGGTGAACACCGAGCTCAGACTCGGAAGCACCAAGGAGCTCGGAACGGATTACTTCCTTGAAAGACGCGAAATGGGCATCATCAACGTCGGCGGAAAGGGTACGGTTGTGCTTGACGGCACAGAGTACGTTCTCGACTACAAGGACGGCCTTTACATCGGAATGGGGACAAAGGAGATAGCTTTCCGCTCGGACAGCGCTTCCGCTCCCGCAAAGTTCTACATCAATTCCAGCCCCGCGCACAAGACCTATCCCACCGTGTACATCACCAAGGACAAGGCTAACCACAGACCCCTCGGAAGCAATGAGAACATGAACAAGCGCGTGGTAAACCAGTATATCCACCCGGCGGTATGTGAGTCCTGCTCGCTCCAGATGGGCATGACCGAGCTTGACAAGTGCAACTCCTGGAACACGATGCCCTCTCACACGCACGAGAGAAGAATGGAAGTGTACTTCTACTTCGAGCTCGAAGGCGACAACGTGGTATTCCACTTCATGGGTCAGCCGCAGGAGACCCGCCATATAATCATGCACAACGAGCAGGCGGTCATCAGCCCGAGCTGGTCTATCCACAGCGGCACCGCTACCAGCAACTATACCTTTCTCTGGGGTATGTGCGGCGAAAACCAGACCTACGACGATATGGACAATATCGGCAATCTTGATCTTAAGTAATACTGTTTCTTCCTTCCGGATAACGGAATAAAAAATACTCTTTGAAAGGTGTGGGCAGCGTTATGGCTTACTTGACTTTACGAGGGATCAACAAGATCTATCCGAACGGCTTTCATGCCGTGCATGACTTCAATCTTGAGATCGAAAAGGGCGAGTTTATCGTATTTGTCGGCTCGTCCGGCTGCGGTAAATCTACTACCCTGCGCATGATCGCGGGTCTTGAGAACATAAGCAAAGGAGATTTCCTGATAAACGGCGAAAGAGCAAATGAGAAGGGTCCCCGTGAGCGCGGAGTGGCTATGGTGTTCCAGAGCTACGCGCTGTACCCGCACATGACTGTGTATGACAACCTCGCGTTCGGACTCATGCTCCAGGGCGTTGACGACGACGTTATAGAAGCAAAGGTTGACATCACCGCAGGCATACTCGGTCTTACCGAGTACCTCGACAGACTCCCGCGTGAGCTCTCCGGCGGTCAGCGTCAGAGAGTCGCGGTCGGACGCGCAATTATCCGCAAGGTGGATATATTCCTCATGGACGAGCCTCTTTCCAACCTCGACGCAAAGCAGAGAGTCACCATGCGCTCGGAGATCACACAGATCCACCGTGAGACCGGCGCGACCACCATATACGTTACTCACGACCAGACCGAGGCTATGACCATGGCGGACAGGATAGTCGTCATGAAGGACGGTTATGTACAGCAGGTCGGTACGCCGCATGATCTTTATTTCAACCCTGTCAATATGTTCGTTGCCGGATTTATCGGAGAACCGCCGATGAACTTCATCGAAAGCCCGATAAACGACGGTAAGCTCTCGCTTCAGTATAACACCATTGACCTTCATCACGTCGCGGATCAGGAGCTTCTCGACAAATATGAGGGCAAGGACATAGTTTTCGGCTTCCGTCCCGAATCCATAATACCGATACACAATGATTCCGAAGAGGACTGCTACCGGATAACCTGTAACGTCGATCTTGTGGAAATGCTCGGAGACAGCGCAAATGTTTATGTCAACTTCGACGGCCACAACATCATTCTTAAAGTCGATCCGCATCAGGTACCGGCTGCGAATACCGGATTTGAGTTTGCCATTCCGTATAAGAGCGTTTATCTGTTTGACAAGCATACCGAAAAAAGAATTAAACTGAAATGAACGGAGCCGTGAATATGAAAAAGCTTAACAGAACCAATTTTCATACAGAGAGCCGCCCGATAAAGGTGCTCCAGTTCGGAGAGGGCAACTTCCTGAGAGCCTTCGTTGACTGGATCATAGAGGATCTTAACGAGCACGGCGTTATCAACGCGAATGTCGCGGTGGTGCAGCCCACCCCCACCGGCAGAGTTGAGGCTCTCGCGGAGCAGGACGGGCTTTACACCCTCTGTCTCGAAGGCATTGAGAACGGCGAGAAGGTGCAGAGCCGCAGAGTTATAGATGTACTCGGCGACTTTATCGACCCGTACACACAGTATGACAAGTACCTGTCCTATGCCGGGAACGGCGAGCTTGAAGTCATCGTGTCCAATACGACCGAAGCGGGAATAGCGCTCGACACGACGGATACGGACTTTTCCGTATGCCCGAAGAGCTTTCCCGGAAAGATGCTCGCGTTCCTCAAAAAGCGCTACGACTGTTTCGGCGGAGCAGCGGATAAGGGACTCGCAATAGTACCGTGCGAGCTTATCGACCACAACGGCGACGAGCTCAGACGCGTGCTGAACGAGCTTGCGAAGATCCACGGCATGGACGGCGCGTTCATTGACTGGCTCAACACCGCCAACCACTTCACCAATACTCTCGTTGACCGCATAGTCCCCGGCTATCCGCGGGACAACGCCGCCGCGATATGCGAGGAGACCGGCTTCGAGGATAACAGCATAGTCAAGGGTGAGGTGTTCCACCTCTGGGTGCTGCAAAAAGAGCCGTTCGTACAGGAGAGGCTTCCCGCCGACAAGTCGGGGCTCAACGTCATCTTCGCGGACGATATCACACCCTACAAGCAGCGCAAGGTGAAGATACTCAACGGCTCGCACACCGCAATGGTGCCGATAGCGTACCTCTGCGGCATAGATACAGTTCGTGAGGCGGTCACCGACGAGGACGTGGGACGCTTTGTGCGGGAGCTTGTGAACGAAGAAGTCAAGCCGACTATCGACCTTCCCGCGGACGAAATGGACGCGTTCGCCTCTGCGGTAATGGAGCGCTTCATGAACCCGTATATCCGCCATGAGCTGATGTCGATAGCGCTCAACTCCACCACCAAGTTCCGCACGCGCCTGCTTCCGTCGTACAACGACTACCGCGCAAAGTTCGGAAAGACCCCGAAGCATATCCTGTTCGCCCTCGCGTCAATGACCGTGTTCTTCCGCGGAAAGCGCGGTGACGACGATATAGAGCTCAAGGATGATGCCGCGTACCTTGAATTCTGGAAAGATGTATGGAAGCTTTCCGACCCCGGCGAGATCGCGAAGAAGGTGCTCACGGCTTCCGGTCTCTGGCAGCAGGAGCTTACCGACGACGACAACGTGAGCGTTTTCGCGGGCTACATAAAGAGTATCGTTGAGAACGGCGAGAGAGCCGCTCTGAAAGAATTTCTCGGTGAATAAGATGAAGAAAACGATAGTAATATCCCCCTCCGATTCGGTGGGCGTAGCTCTGCTTCCCCTCGCAAAGGGTGAGACGGCAGAGGGCGTAACGCTTGCCGAGGACATTGAAAAGGGGCATAAATTCGCTCTCAGAGCGATAAAGCAGGGCGAGAAGATCATCAAGTACGGCGAGGTCATCGGAAGGGCGACCGCCGATATCGCCGCCGGCGAGCATATCCACAGCCACAACATGGCTACCTGTCTCGACGGCACGCTCGAATACTCCTACAGCCGCAAGGACATCGCGCCCGCGAAGCCCGTAACGCCGCGCACGGTAAACGTCTATGAGCGGAAGAACGGCGAGGTCGGGATACGCAACGAGCTTTGGGTGATACCGACCGTCGGCTGCGTGAACTCTCAGGCGAGAGCGATAGTTGACGCGTTCAACCGCAAACACGGCGAACTGCCCGGTATCGATGGCTGCTTCACGTTCACGCACCCCTACGGCTGCTCCCAGATCGGCGACGACCACGAGCGCACAAAGCGACTGCTCCAGAGGATGTGTAAGCACCCCAACTGCGGCGGCGTGCTGGTACTCGGGCTCGGCTGCGAGAACAACCGCATGGACGTGTTCCGCGACACCCTCGGAGATCACGATGCCGGGCGCACGGAGTTCCTTGTGGCGCAGGAAGTTGGCGACGAGATAGCGGAGGGCGTAAAACTGCTTGAAAAGCTTTATGAGACCGCGAAGAACGATACCCGTGTACCGAAGGATATCTCCTGCCTGAAGGTCGGGCTGAAATGCGGAGGCTCCGACGGGCTTTCCGGCATAACCGCGAACCCGCTTGTTGGACGGTTCTCCGACTACATGGCGGCGGCGGGCGGCACGACGGTGCTTACCGAAGTCCCGGAGATGTTCGGAGCTGAGCAGCTTCTCATGGACCGCGCAAAGGACGAGGCGACCTTCGGCAAGATCGTAACGCTTATAAACGGCTTCAAGGAGTATTATCAGAAGCACGATCAGCCGGTATATGAGAACCCCTCGCCCGGAAACAAGGCGGGCGGTATCACGACGCTGGAGGACAAATCCCTCGGCTGTACCCAGAAGTCCGGCACCCGCGAGGTATGCGACGTGCTGTTCGACGGGGACACCCTCTCTCAGCACGGGCTCAACCTTCTGAACGGTCCCGGTAATGACATGGTCGCGGTGACCAACCTTGCCTGCGCCGGCTGTCACTTAGTCCTGTTCACCACCGGGCGCGGAACTCCGTTCGGGGGCTTCGTACCGACGGTCAAGATCTCCACAAACTCGGATATCGCGGCGAGAAAGCCGAACTGGATAGACTTTGACGCGGGCGGTATCGCCGCGGGAGACAGCTTCGACAGCAAACTTGAAGCGCTCGCCGATCTTGTGGTATCGGTCGCGAACGGACAGAAGACCGTGAACGAGCGTTACAATTCCCGTGACATTGCTCTGTTCAAAACCGGAGTCACACTCTGAGAATATACATTCAGCCCCGCCGGCGGCGGGGCTTACGAATGAAATAATAACGAAAAGGAAACAAGGAGCGTAACATGAAAAAATTTATGGATAAGGACTTTGTCCTCACAAACGAGACCGCGGTGAAGCTCTACGAGGGCTACGCGAAGGATATGCCGATATTCGACTTCCACTGTCACCTTCCGATACAGGAGATCTACAACGACAGAAAGTTCGGCTCGATAACCGAGTGCTGGCTCGGCGGTGACCACTACAAGTGGAGACTCATGCGCGAAATGGGCGTTGACGAGAGCTACATCACCGGCGACAAGGGCGACTTCGAGAAGTTCATGAAGTACGCCGAGGCTATGCCCTACGCTATCGGCAACCCGATCTTCCACTGGACACACCTTGAACTGCAAAGATACTTCGGAATAGACACTATCCTTTCTCCCGACACGGCGAAGGAGATCTTCGACAAGTGCAACGAAAAGCTTGAAACTCTCACCGCGAGAAAGCTTATCTCCATGAGCAACGTAAAGAAGCTGTTCACGACGGACGACCCTATCGACGACCTGCACTTCCACAAGCTGCTCAAGGAGGACAAGACCTTTGATGTTGAGGTAGCTCCCGCGTTCCGTCCCGACAAGGCGATAAACATTGAGCTCCCGACCTATGTTCCCTACATTGCGAAGCTCGCGGACGCGGCGGACGTGCGTATAGACGGCATCGACAGCCTGTGCGAGGCGCTCACGAAGCGTATCGAGTATTTCGACAGCGTAGGCTGCGTATGCTCCGACCACGCGCTTGACGTTGTTATGTTCAAACCCGCAGACAGAGACAAGGTGGACAAGATCGTAAAAAAGGCACTCGCCGGCGACGATATCACACCCGACGAGATAAGACAGTACAAGGGCTATGTGCTGGTACACCTCGGCAAGCAGTACGCAAGGCTCCACTGGGTACAGCAGTACCACATCGGCGCTCTCCGCAACAACTCCCGCAGATACATGAGCCTGCTTGGTCCCGACACCGGATATGACGCTATCGAGGATCAGTGCTTTGCGAAGGAGCTTTCCATGCTGCTTGACACCCTCGACAGCACAGACGAGCTCCCCAAGACCATACTTTACTGTCTCAACCCGCGTGACAACGAGGTCATCGCCACGATCATGAACTGCTTCCAGCAGGGCGGTATCGTAGGCAAGATGCAGTTCGGCTCGGCATGGTGGTTCAACGATCAGAAGGACGGAATGCAGCGCCAGCTCACCGCGCTTTCTCAGCTCGGACTTGTCTCCAAGTTCGTCGGAATGCTCACCGACAGCCGAAGCTTCCTCTCCTACACCCGCCACGAGTATTTCAGAAGGATACTCTGCGATATGTTCGGCACCCTCGTCGAGAACGGTGAATACCCCGATAACATCGAGTTCATCGGACAGGTGGTAAAGGACATCTGCTACAACAACGCGGTAAGGTATTTCTCGAAATGACAGCTTCATGTGCCGGACGGGAACAGGCTTGCGGGATAAGGGTGACGGATCTTCACACTCACCCGTACCTTTCCGGGGAAGAGTTCCTCAACTTCTATCCCGAGTGCTTCTCCCCTTCCCCGGCGCAGCTCAGAGCCGATCTGGAGAGAGTGGGGATAAGCCATATTGCGGGAAGTGTGCTGAACAGAAGAAAATATACCGCCGACGAGGGCTTCTCATACATAAGGGAGTGCAACGACAAGGCGCTTGAGCTTAAAAAGATACTCGGCGACTTCTACACTCCCGGATTTCATGTCCACC
>JAFZOA010000048.1 GCA_017550775.1 Ruminiclostridium sp.
ACTCCTCAGGATCCTTGACCGTCTTCGGTACTTCGACAGGCTTGTAGTGATAGTATTTCAGTATCTCGTCTATCGCCTGACCTGTGATTATGCGCTCATCGCTGTACTGAGAGGCTTTTCGGTCGCCTGTGACTATACCCGCGACCCGGAAGAACGAGTCCTCGAAAAGCTGCTGGTCGAGGTCTTCTCTCTGTTGTATCTGTTTTTCAAACCAACCCAAAATAAATACCCCCTAACAGCACGATGCTGTTACAGTTGTCGCCGGTATGCCGCAAGGAAGCGGCGATTTAAGCGACAACGATTATTCATTAGTAACAAGCTCGGTATAAGCTCCACCGAGTTTCATCAGTTCGTCATGTGTGCCGCGCTCGACCACGTTACCGTGTTCGAGGACGATTATCTCGTCGCAGTCGCGTATTGTTGAAAGTCTGTGTGCTATTACAATGCAGGTGATACCGCGGTTCTTAATCGCCCTGACTACCTCATATTCGGTCTTTGCGTCAAGCGCCGAAGTCGCCTCGTCAAGTATTATTATCGACGGGTCCTGCGCAAGCACACGCGCTATTTCGAGTCTCTGACGCTGACCGCCCGAAAGGTCGCGTCCGCCCGATGTCAGCTTGTACTGATAGCCGCCCTCGCGCTGCATGATGTCGCTGTGTATCTGCGCGTCACGCGCCGCGAGGATCATTTCGTAGTCCTTGACCGACTCGTCCCACATCTTGATGTTGTCGGCGATAGTGTCCTCGAAAAGCGTGATATCCTGATCTACTACAGCCACCGAGCCTGTCATTACGGGACGAGGGTACTCGGAACGAGGTTTTCCGTCAAACAGTATCTCGCCGCCCCACGGGTCATACAGTCCCGAGATCAGCTTTGACAGTGTTGATTTTCCGCAGCCCGATGTGCCGACGAAAGCGACTCGACTGCCCGGCTTCATCGTCATCGAGAAATCTTTGATAAGCGGGTCTGCGAGCTTTGAATAGCCGAATGTGACGTTTTTAAGCTCCACGTTTCCGCGAAGCTTCTTTCTTTGCTGATCTTCTGTGGCTTCGTTTCCGACAACGTTCCTGTCGAGCGGATATTCCATTACGTCCTCAACGCGCTCCATCTGTGTGCGCATTTCCTGTATCGTCTGACCCGCGCTCACAAGCGTCATTGCAGGTGACATGAAGGAGTTCAAGAAGCCTTGGAATATCTGTAACATACCGAGCGTGAACTCACCCTGCATTATGAACCACACGCCGAGAACGAGCACTGCGTATCCCGCAAGTGTTCCGAAGAACATCGGCACCATTCCGAGCAGCTGGTCTGTTTTTGCAGACTTCACAGCCTGCGAGTTGACGGAAGCCTGATAGCCCGCCCACTTGCGGAAGAAGCCGTTCTCCGCGCCGCTCGCCTTTATCGTCTCGACCATTTCGATGCCCGAAACTGTGGTGGACGCGAGCTTCGCGCCGTCACGCTGCATAACGCGTGTGATGTTGATACGCTTTTCCGAGATTATACGCGACATTATGATGTTGAGTGTGAGCGTGCCTATGCCGATAGCGGTCAGCACAAGGCTGTACTGTAACATCAGCACGAGATAGAATATCATCATGATCGTGTTCAGTGCGAGCGGGGCGAGAGTTCCCACAAGCGTTCCAGCTATTGATTCGTTCGTTCCGCGGCGCTGCTGTATATCGCCCGCCATTCTCTGCGAGAAGAATTCCATAGGCATACGAAGCACCTTCCACATATATGTGGTGCTGCCGATAGCGGACATTTTTCCGTTTATTTTCAGCGAATAGACCGCGTTCGCCCACGAGACTATGATCTCTAAAACCGCGAGCCCGATCATCACGCCGGTGAACGGTATCAGCCAGTCGCGGTTGATGCCGGACAGCAGTCTGTCCATGAATATTCCGGACATAACCGGTCTGATGATGCCGAACATATACGCGATAACAGTCGTGAGCATAACAAAAGCCACTGCCGCGCCCGCGCCGACAAGACGCTTTTTCGCGAACGCCAGTGTGCTCTTTCTTTTTCCGCTCGGTTTGAAATCGGGACCC
>JAFZOA010000519.1 GCA_017550775.1 Ruminiclostridium sp.
ACCGTTACCACCGCGACGCTGGAGCTCGGCATCGACATCGGGCGGCTGGAGCGCGCTTTCCAGATCGACGCGCCGTTCACGGTCTCATCGTTTCTCCAGAGAATGGGACGGACTGGGCGCAGGGACTTACCGCCGGAAATGTGGTTCGTAATACGCGAGGAAATGCCCGAGCCGCGCACCATGCTCCCCGAGACGGTGCCGTGGAAGCTGATACAGGGCATAGCGCTGGTGCAGGTATATATCGAGGAGCGCTGGGTGGAGCCGCCGCGGCTTGACCGGCTCCCGTACAGTCTGCTGTACCACCAGACAATGAGCACCCTCGCGTCCTGCGGGGAGCTTACTCCTCCCGCGCTTGCCGCAAGGGTGCTGAAACTCAAAGTATTTCAACGTATCACACAGGACGACTACAAGGCGCTTCTCAGGCACCTCATAGACATCGACCATATCCAGCGCACCGACGAAGGCGGGCTCATAGTCGGGCTCGCGGGGGAGCGCATCGTCAATTCCTTCCGGTTCTACGCGGTGTTCCAGGAGAACGAGGAATATACCGTGCGCTGTGAGTCGCAGGAGCTCGGCACGATCGTCATGCCGCCGCCCGCGGGCGAAAAGATCGCGATCGCGGGACAGGTGTGGATAGTCACCGAGGTCGATCACAAGCGGCATCTTGTGTACTGCGAGCACGTCAAGGGTAAGGTCCCGGCGTACTTCGGGGACTGTCCGGGCGACATCAACACGAAGATACTGCTCAGAATGAAGGAAGTGCTCCGCGAGGACAAGGGGTACTCCTACCTCATGCAGAACGCGGTGCAGAGACTCGCACAGGCGCGCGGCTCGGCAAGGAACGCGGGGATAACGGAGCTCCCGCTGATAAACCTCGGCGGCTCGATGTGGGCACTGTTCCCGTGGCTCGGAACGTACTCGTTCCTCGCTCTCGAACGGTTCCTTAAGATACGCTGCGGGAGCCGTCTCGGGCTGAAAGGGCTCGACTCGTCACGCCCCTACTTCATTCAGTTCACGATGAAGGCAGGCTTGCGGGAGTTTTTCTCCGTACTCGGGGAGGAAGCCCGCCGTCCCCTTGACCCTATGGAGCTTGTCTATCCGGACGAGGTGCCGCTGTTCGAGAAGTACGACGAATTTGTACCGGTGGAGCTGGTAAAGAAGGGCTTTGCATACGGCGTGCTCGGCATCGACGAGATGCTGGAGCGGGTGAAGGAATGGGAGAGAACCTATGTTGTCTGAGAGATCGTCTCCCCGGTGCAGTACCCTTCCCCAGCGCCTGTTATCCTTACTCTTACGATATCGTGGCGTTTCGCGTCCGAGCCGTAAATGCGCACGGGAGTATAGTCCGGGGTGAGACCCTCCGCGTAGTCGGGGGAGGTTCGCTTCTGGACAAGTATTTCGGTGCTTTTCCCGATCTGCGCATGAAGGTGCGCGTCCAGCACACTCGCCGCGAGCGCTGACATCTGCGCATACCGCCGCGCCTTCACGTCCTCGGGAACGTGGTCTGTGCGCTTTTCCGCAGCCGTACCCGGGCGCACCGAGTAGGTAAAGACGTGTATACGGGCAAATCCGGCTTGTTCCGCGAACGCGAGGGACTGTTCAAATTCCTCGTCCGTCTCGCCTGCGAAACCCACCATTATATCCGTTGTGACTGCGCAGTCCGGGAACGCCGTGCGCAGTCTTTTTATTATGTCCAGATACTCCGACGAGGTGTAGTGCCGGTTC
>JAFZOA010000520.1 GCA_017550775.1 Ruminiclostridium sp.
TGTGCGCCCTCGAACATTATCTGCTTTCCGGACTCTGCAGCTTCATAAACGATGACGGAAACGTCGTCAACGTACTTTGCTATGCGCTTGCCGTACTCGGTGTATTCCTTTATTATAGCCTCAACGTCAAGAGCCTCGCCGCCATATACCTTGGTGATGATCGCGTTCTTTAGCTTTCCGGTAGAGCGTGCCTTTTCCGCGAAGATCTCGGGGTGGATAAGGTCATACACTCTTATTCCGCAGCGCTCGTACTTATCCATATATGCAGGGCCTATGCCGCGCTTTGTGGTACCGATGTCGCTGTTGCCGCGGAACTGTTCCGAAAGACCGTCAAGGGTTATATGCCACGGCATGATAACGTGCGCTCTCGGGTCGATCTTGAGGTTATCGAACGAAACGCCTCTCGCGCCGAGATTGTCGAGTTCTCCCGTGAAATCCTTAGGGTCGAGAACAACGCCCGCGCCTATGCAGCAAAGCGTGTCCTTATAAAGGATACCCGACGGTATAAGGTGAAGCTTATACGTCTCTCCATCGTTTACAACAGTATGTCCCGCATTGTTTCCGCCCTGTGAACGGACTACAACATCTGCCTTTGACGCGATGATGTCTATGATCTTGCCCTTTCCTTCATCGCCCCACTGAGTTCCAACTACGATACTTGCCGGCATTGATATACCATTCCTTTCAAATGTCCAGATTTGTGTCATAAACACAACCGAAATTATTATATCACATTTTATCCGTTTTGTCACCCCTTTTTTGAAAATTTTTTAAAAAGCGGCGGCATACAGCAAATGACCTCTCCCCGCCGAAACCGGGAAGAGGTCATAGAGAGATCGTTACAGCGTCTGACCGTTCAGGCGTTTTTGAGGCATTCAACCATTTTTTCCGTGAGCTCCTCATAAGGTCTCTTGAACCAGTCCTCTTCGCTCTTCTTGATAAGTATCGTGTCGTCCTCCGCGATACCGAGCTTCTCCATATTTATGGTGAAATCGGTGAGAAGGAAGAACTTCCACTTGTAAACGTCGCGCTGGAGAGCTATCATTTCGCGGAGCTTGTCATAGGTGCAGCGCACGCTTGCGTTGTCGCGGCCGAATACGATGATGGTGACGATAACCTGAGACGGGCGCTCGTCCTCGGGTTCCGACGCGAGACGCTCTCCGACCCTGTTGATAACGTTCGAGGTCTGGTCGAGCATATTGCACGCACCGCTTCCGTCGTTCTCGAGCCATGTGTTCACCTTGAACTTTTCAAGCGGCAGGTTGGTTACACGGGCTTCCTCGTTCTTGGTGAAGCGCACACCTGAAACACGCTGCTTGCGGCCTGTCTTTTTCAGAGCAGCACCGTACTTCTTGACCGCTTTTATGACATTATCGTGCTGGCTGTTCGGTATAGCGTTGCAGTCGAACGCGAAGATCTGTAAAGTGAGTTCGTTGTTCATAGTGTACCTCCGTTTTGCATTTATGTTTCCGGTCGCTCTGCAGCGAACTGGTATTCGTTATGAGTCATATATGAATTATAACA
>JAFZOA010000521.1 GCA_017550775.1 Ruminiclostridium sp.
CGCCGCCCCGGACCCCGCGCCAGCGTGACGCTGGACCCATTCCGTATGTTACTTTTCCGAAAAGGACGGGCTATCTGCCTCGAAGTTCGGAGTTCTCCGTAAATTCAGATGCATGACCTATCGGAACTTCTGCATGATGTGCTGCTTCCGTGCCGCAATCCGAAAAAATGTCCCGGAATGTCCTTGAATGTCCCGATAAGACATGCTATACTGCTAACATAGACTTGTGCGAAAGTACAGGTCTGTTTTTATTCATGGCGTTGTCATATTGTGCGGTCGTGCCCGGTGCTCGTTTTCTCCCCCCACCGACGGTGGGGAGAAAACATGACAGCAGGTGCGGTGCATAGCTTTTCAGCGCCTTGTCATTAAGATGAAGGGAGCAGTATATGCCAAATGCAAAACAGAAAAAGGTCGCCGACAAAGACGAGATCATGCAGTTTCTCACCGCCGTCATGCGGGATACGGAGCTCGGCGAGAAAGACCGCCTTGGGGCGGCATTCAAACTCGGGCGGTACCTCGGACTCGAAGGAAAGGACTGTGACGAGCTTCCGCGCGTGGTGATCTATGACGGAAACGACAAAGATAAACTTTCCTGACCTCATTCCAAAGTCCTTCTACCCCGTCCACCGCGATATCGGGGAATGCGCGCATACTCACTACGCGCTCTGCGGCGGACGGGGAAGCTGTAAATCCTCATTCGTGAGCCTTGAGATCGTACTCGGCATAATGGCGGACGAGACCGCCAACGCAGCCGCAATACGCAAGATCGGGAAAAATCTCAGGGAGAGCGTTTATGAGCAGCTTCTGTGGGCAATAGATATGCTCGGCGCCGGCGACCTCTGGGACAGTCGCGTGAGCATTCCCGAGCTTGTCTACAAGCCCACGGGACAGAAGATCATGTTCAGGGGAGCCGATGACCCGCGCAAGTTCAAGTCCGTAAAATGCGCCTCCGGAAGGATAAAGTACATCTGGTACGAGGAGGCGGACGAGTTCTCCGGCATCGAAGAGCTCGACATGATAAACCAGTCTCTGATGCGCGGAAACGGGCATTTTTTTGTTTTCCTGACCTACAATCCCCCGCGCTCCGGCGCACACTGGATAAACACCGCGTTCGCCTGTCCCCGCCCGGACAGACTGTTCCATAAGAGCGATTACCGGGACGTGCCGAAAGACTGGCTCGGAGAAGCTTTCCTCGCCGAAGCGGAATATCTCCGCATGACCGACGAGCGCCGGTACGCGAACGAGTACCTCGGCGAGATAACCGGTACCGGTGCGGAGGTGTTCGGCAATGTGACTCTCATGACTCTCGACGACGGGACGGTGAGCGGCTTCGACCGCGTTTACCGGGGGATAGACTGGGGCTACGGTGCGGACCCCTTCGTGTACATAGCGGCGGCGACCGAGGGGAGAAAGCTGTACATCTTCGAGGAGTTTTACAGGTGCGGGGCGCGCTACGACGAGATAGCCGCCGCGATAGAACGCTTTGCACCCGGGCGCGCGGTCATCACCGCGGACAGTGCCGAGCCGCGCTCAAACGACGAGCTCAGAAGCCGCGGGTTCAATATCCGCGGGGCAAAGAAGGGTCAGGGCTCCGTAGAATACGGCATACGCAGGCTCTGCGACCTTGACCGCATCGTGATAGACCCGGTACGCTGTCCGAACGCGGCGCGGGAATTCACCGGCTACAAGCTCGTGAGCGACGGGAACGGCGGCTATCGCAGCGGATATCCCGACCGCGACAACCACACGATAGATGCGGTGCGATACGCGCTTGAAGAACGGTTCTCGCGCCGTCAGATAGGGGTCATCGACCGAAAAAAGCTCGGGATATGAGAACAAATATCAGAACAAGGACAGCCTTGCCGACCGGCGGGGCTGTCCTTGTTGCACGATCTGCTCCGCCTGTGCGCGGAGTACAAAAGGAGGAAAAATATGTTTACAATACCGGAAAACACAAAGATAACACCTGCTCTCGCGGTGAAGTTCATTCTGCGGCATGAGGCAGACAACGACCGGCTCGACCGCCTGTACAGCTACTACATCGGCGAGCACGACATTCTTTCCCGCTCCAAGGGCGACGGTGCTTCCAACAACCGGCTCGTCTGCAACCACGCAAAGTACATCACCGACTGCACCACCGGGTATTTCCTCGGCTCGCCGGTACGCTATGTCAGCAGGAGCGGCAAGGACATATCCGCCGTCAGGGACGTTCTCAAACGCGCCGACAGCGATACCGAGGACATAGACCTTGCGCGCTTCGGCTCGATCTACGGCGTGTCTTACGAGATGCTTTATCTCACCGAGAACGGGGAGATACGGCTTGCGAGCCTTGACCCGCGCAGCTCGTTCGTGGTTTACGACGACACCGTGGAGCAGAAACCGCTTTTCGGAGTGTACTACATGACAGTAAACAACGAGAACGGCTGCAAAAAGGGTTACAGAGTTTATCTCTGCGACAGGGAGAACGTTACCGAGTTCTTCACTACCATGTCGTTCAATATCTTCAGCGTCGGAACGCCGTATGAGCATTTCTTCGGCGACGTACCGATCATCGAGTTCTACAACAACTGGGACAAACAGGGGGATTACGAGCAGGTAACTACGCTCATCGACGCGTACAATACTCTCCAGTCCGACCGCGTGAATGACAAGGAGCAGTTCGTTGACTCTCTTCTCGTCATCAAGGGTCAGATACTCGGTGATACGGCGGAGGAGGAAAACAGCACCTTCAACGCGATCAAGAAGTACGGGGTCATGACTATCGACGACACCGGCGACGCTAAGTGGCTCACGCGTCAGTTCGACGAGAGCTCGGTGGATATCCTCCGCCGCTCGCTCGAAAGCGATATCCACAAGTTCAGCGGCGTTCCGTGCCTCTCGGACGACAACTTTTCCGGCAACAGCTCCGGCGTGGCGATGAAGTATAAACTGCTCGCGTTCGAGCAGATGACGAAGATCAAGGAAAGGTACTTCACGGAGGGACTGAAAATAAGGCTGAACCTCATCGCGAACGCGCTTTCCGTCCTCGGATATTCCAGACCCGACGTCGGGGACATCCAGATCGTGTTCACACATGATCTCCCGGAGAACGAGGCGGAGATAGCTCAGACGGTGAACCTGCTTAAGGATATCGTACCTACGGAACAACTCATAAAGCTCCTTCCTTACGACATGGAGTGACCGCCGCCGGGGGCACCTCGCCCCCTTGACCCCGAGCCGGCGGATCTGCGCATCAATATCATAGACGCATGGACCCATACCGTAACACGGAACCTGAATAGTCTTGCTACAGACTGAATATACTTCTTCGACAAGCAGAGACCGGGTATCGTACCCGGTCTTTTTTCGTTTACTCCGTTAACTGCACTTGCAGATCACCGCCTCGCTTTTGTACTTTCGCAATATTGACAAATCCGCGAAAAGTGATATAATATTAGGTGGTTTATTATTAAACGGAGTGACAATGTATGATAGAAACTGTTTATATCGACAGCATCGACGGCATCATGAAGCTCATATCCGAGCAGAAATACAATGCCGAGATACGACGCGTCCGCAGCCCCTACTTCTACCGGGGTATGCCAGACGCAAACTATAAGCTTACCACAAGTCTGCGACTCAACTGCAAGCACCTGCACAAGGAGCTTGAAAGCGCTGTGCTCCGCAACTTCAACAAGTACGCCTGCATCGGGGATCCCTCGCTCAGCAACTCGATCTGGAAGCAGATGATGATAGGTCAGCACCACGGTCTTCCGACGCGGCTCATGGACTGGACATACTCCCCGCTTATAGCCCTGCATTTCGCACATACCGAGAATAACTTCAACAAGCTCGAAAAGCGCGACTGCGTCGTATGGAGACTTGATATGCAGGCGGCGAACAAGAACCTCCCCCGGCGTTACCGCGACGCGCTGAAAAAACAGGGTTCCTTCGTATTCTCGGTGGATACGCTCACCCAGATAGTTGACAGCATCGAGCAGTACGACATAGATATGGGAGCGGAGGCGTTCGTGAATATCGAGCCGCCCTCCGTCGATCAGCGTATCATCAACCAGTATTCCTTCTTCTCGATCATTCCCGCCGGTATCGAGGATATCGAAGACTTCCTCGATAAGCACACCGATAACACCGTAAAATACATAATTGACCGGAAAATACGCTGGCAGGTTCGTGATATGCTCGACCAGTTCAACATCAGCGAGCGTATTCTCTACCCCGGACTTGACGGGCTCTCACGCTCGCTCGCAAGACACTATTTCGTCAGGAACGACAACGATATAACGGAGAACACACAATGAAGATCAGACTCGAACACTTAACAAAACGCTTCCCGAACCGCACAAAGAACAAGCCCGATGTCATAGCGGTCAACGACTTCAACTTTGAGATACCCGACGGTAAGCTCATAGGTCTGCTCGGACCGTCCGGCTGCGGCAAGAGCACCGCGCTCAACCTCATATCCGGGCTTGAAACTCCCACCGAGGGGAAGATTTTCTTCGACAGCGACGACGTAACCGATATCCCCCCCGAACACCGCGGAGTCGGGCTCGTGTTCCAGAGCTATGCGCTCTACCCGCACCTCAACGTCATGCAGAACATTACCTTCCCGCTCGAAAACCTGAAGGGCGACAAGAAGATGACCCGCGAGAAAATGAGGGCAAAGGCGCGTGAAGCGGCGGAGCTCGTCCAGATAGAAAGCCTTCTCGAACGCAAGCCGAGCGAGCTCTCAGGCGGTCAGCAGCAGCGTGTCGCTATCGCGCGGGCGCTCGTGAAGGTTCCGAGAGTGCTGCTTCTCGACGAGCCGCTCTCCAACCTCGACGCGAGACTCAGACTGCACACGCGCGAGGAGATCCGCCGTATCCAGCGCGAGACCGGCATCACCACGATATTCGTGACCCACGACCAGGAAGAGGCAATGAGCATCTCCGACATGATCGTAGTCATGAAGGACGGTGTGATCCAGCAGATAGACAAGCCGCAGAGCGTGTATGACGACCCGAAGAACCTGTTCGTGGCGAAGTTCCTCGGCACCCCGGCGATAAACGTGTTCGTGGGCTCGGTCAAGCACGGAAGAGTATTCATAGGTGACGACCCCGTAATGATGGTGAAGAATGTCGAGAACCGCGCGGTATATGTCGGAGTAAGGCCGGAAGGGTTCATCCCCGACGAGAACGGCGGGCTGAAATGCAAGCTTCGCGGCGTAGAGGTCATGGGACGCGACACCACCATACTCTCGCACCACTACGCATTCGAGGGTGAGCTTATACGCTCGATCGTCAACTCCGAGAATGCACCGGAAGAGGACTCCGGAGACATCAGCTTCTCGGTGAAGCCCAACAAGCTGTTCCTTTTCGACCGCGAGACGGAAGAAAGAATTTACTTTGACATACCGTAAGGAGACCGCATGAAGAAAAACAATCTCAAAGCATGGCTGTACCTGCTTCCGGCTATCGCGTTCTTAGGCGCGTTCATGCTTTACCCGCTGATAGACGTGTGCATCTACTCCTTCGAGGAGGGGTACAATTCCGCGTCCCAGACCTCGTTCGGAACGGGTATTTACAACTACGAATATGTGCTGCATGACCCGTATTTCATGCAGGCGCTTCAGAACACGTTCATACTCGTCATAATCACGGTGCCGCTCTCAACGGCGTTCGCACTGGTGATATCCCTCGCGCTCAACTCGATACGCAAGCTCAGAGGCTTCTTCCAGACGGTTTATTTTCTCCCCTACGTCACCAACACTCTCGCGGTGGGTCTCGTCTTCATGATACTCTTCAAGAAGACCGCCTACACCGACGGAATGGTGAACGTGCTCATAAAGCTGTTCGGCGGCGAGGGAGTAGACTTCATCGACGGACCGTACTGGGCGAAGATGTTCGTGCTGTGCTTCTACACGATCTGGGTAGTTCTGCCCTTCAAGATACTGATACTCACAAGCGCGCTCGCGTCGGTCAACGAGACATACTACAAGGCGGCGCGCATCGACGGCACGTCGCGGTGGAGAATGTTCACGCGTATCACGCTCCCGATGATCTCGCCGATGATCTTCTACCTCGTGATAACCGGCTTCATAGGCGCGTTCAAGGCGTACAGCGACTCGTTAGCGCTTTTCGGCACCGACCTCAACGCGGCGGGCATGAACACGATAGTCGGGTACATCTACGATATGCTGTACGGCGACAGCGGCGGATATCCGTCATACGCGTCCGCGGCGGCGATCATACTCTTTGTGATAGTGCTTACTATCACAGTGATAAACCTGATGATAAGCAACAAAAAGGTGCATTACTAAAGGAACCGGAGAAAACGCAATGAGAAAAAACCACCTGCTTACAATACTTATATATGCCCTGCTTTCGGTATGGGCGCTTCTGGTGCTGTTCCCGTTCTACTGGATGCTGCTCACGTCGGTAAAGAGCTACGGAGCGTACAACTCGGAGTATGTACCCGAGTTCTTTACGCTCTCGCCTACTATCGAGAACTTCACCGAGGCATTCACGGCGGTGTCGCTCGCACAGTATTTCGTGAACACGCTCATATTCACGCTTATAACCACGGGCGCGATGATGCTGGTGATAATACCGGCGGCGTTCGCGTTCTCGCGGCTTGAATTCAGGGGAAAGAACCTTGTGTTCACCATATTTCTCGCGCTGATGATGATACCGAACGAGCTTGTGATAATCACCAACTTCCAGACTATCACGGACATGGGGCTCCGCAACACGTTCAGCGGTCTGATACTCCCGTCGATAACCTCCGTGTTCTTCATCTACCTGCTGAAAGAGAACTTCGAGCAGATACCCGACGAGCTTTATAAAGCGGCGAAGGTGGACGGAACGAGTGACCTCAAATACCTGTGCAAGGTGATGATACCGATCTGCAAGCCGACTATCATCACGATCGTGATACTTAAAATAATCGAGTGCTGGAACTCATACGTCTGGCCGCGCCTCATCACCGACGACAAGGCGTACTTCCTCGTGTCCAACGGTATTCAGGAGATCCGCGAGAACGGCTTCGGACGCGAGAACATAC
>JAFZOA010000049.1 GCA_017550775.1 Ruminiclostridium sp.
CAGCTGAGCTACACCAGCGTCTGCAATTCGCAAACTGCTTGATTATTATACCACGCAGTTTGCGATTTGTCAAGTGCTTTTTTAAAAAAATTTTGATTTTTGTCAAAAAAACAGCAAAAACCGCGTTACAGCCAGTAATCCACGGTATCCGACTCGATCACTATCCTCTCCTTGCACATATCGGAAACGAAGGACGCGTCAAGCTTCTGAAGGCTTCCCGACGAGACGGTATGCTTCTTAAGCTCCGGAATGCTGTCGGACAGGTCATTCCTGCCGTCCTTTGACTCGCGGAATGTCTGTACTCCGCCGAAGAAGATATCGCAGCTCGTACCGTTCTTCATGCCAAGCACAAGATGCGCGTCACCGCCCGTGGACAGATATGTGTATGAACAGTCATAAAGTCTTGCGCCTGTAAAGTCGTTCTCTGCGAAAAGCTTTTCTATGCTTTGGGTGCCGCTTCCGCGCTCCACCTCGTCAACGAACTGCTCAAGCTCGCTCTCGGTGCAGGTGAACGGACTAAGATAGCACTTTGCGCTCTTAATACGGTCTTCTCGGCTCATGGACTTAAAAAATCCGCTGCGGCGCGCGACCATTACGGCAATTCTCCACTGCCCGCGGAACCCGTGCGCGTCCTTTATCCTGCGCCAGTCCTGCCAGTCCTTCCCCATGCCCTTCATCTTCTTTTCCTGAAGCCTGCACATCTCGTCGTATATGCCGTTGGACAGCCCGGCAAGTATCGGACTCGCGGTTATCTCGGCATACTGCGGGTCGGGAAAGGTAGCGAATTTCGCCGCAAGTATCGTTTTATGCAGGGCCGAAAGCTCGGAAAAATCATCTGTTTTCATACTGTGGTCTCCTTACTATGAAGCTGTATCCCATTATAATAGTATCATTCATGTCTGAACTGCATGATATCCTCCACCTTACAGTTCAGTATCCTGCAAAGGTCGTCTATAAGCTGCGTCGTAACGCCCGAGTTATGCCGCAGTCTGTGGATAGTGCTGCTGCTGATATTGTACTTGTTTATCAGCGTGTATGTTGTTATTCCCTTTTCTTTCATGGTCTCCCAGAGAGGGGTGTAAACTATCATTATCATCACCTTTTTCATTATAAAATATATTCCGATACCTGACAATAGTCGTATATCGGACTATATGTATCACAGCCGTACCGGGATATGTACGATGTTGACAATTACAGCCAACGGTGATATAATTAACATGATATATTGCTTCGTCATATCATTCGGCTGATGTGACACAACAAATAAAAACTATCGGAAAGGCAGCAAAATGCACAAGGAATTTCTAATGGGCAACGCCGCGATCGCGCGCGGAGCCATAGCTGCGGGGCTTAACCTCATCTCGGGCTATCCGGGAACACCTTCGACCGAGGTGCTTGAGACCTCCGCGAAATGCAACGACGGCTCGATGTACGTCGAGTGGTCGGTGAACGAGAAAGCCGCGCTGGAGCTCGCCGCCGGAGCGGCATACTGCGGCGCGAGAACAATGGTGACCATGAAGCAGGTGGGACTGAATGTCGCGTCCGACCCACTCATGAGTCTCGCGTATATCGGCGTTAAAGGCGGAATGGTGATACTTGTCGCGGACGACCCGGGTCCCATATCCTCCCAGACCGAGCAGGACACCCGCACCTTCGCCGCGTACTCCAAGCTTCCCTGCTTCGACCCGTCGTCGGTGCAGGAGGCGTATGACATGATCGGCGACGCTTTCGAGCTGTCCGAGCGGTACGGCACCCCCGTGCTGTTCAGACCGACCACCCGCGTCTGTCACGGCTACGCGTCGGTGAACGTGAAGGACGAGAGCGAGTATAAGCACAACTCCCCCGAGGGCTTCAAGCGCGACCCGTCAAAGTGGGTCATCTTCCCGCGCCTGTCCTATAACGCGCATATCCGCATCGAGGACAGGAACGTGAAGCTTTCTGAAGAGCTTTCGGAGTATGAACGCAACCTCGTGATACCCGCAAATGACAGCGCGTGCAGAAAGGGTATCGCCACCCACGGCATAAGCTTCACCTACGTCACGGAAGCGCTCGCGGACAAGCCCGCTCCCCGCGTGATGAAGGTCACAACACCGTTCCCGTTCCCGGAGCAGGCGGCGCTGCGGTTCCTCGACGGTCTGGACGAGGTGCTGTGTATCGAGGAGCTCGACCCGGTCATCGAGCGCGAGCTTACCTATATATGCGGCAAGCGCGGACTTAACGTGAAGATACGCGGCAAGCTCACCCATGACGTGAAGAACGCCGGAGAGAACACCTGCGGCTCTGTCGCGGCGGACATTGCCCGGTTTATGGGTTGGGAGCTGCCGCAAGCCCCCGAAGCGGAGAAGCCGCCCGTGCTCCCCGTTCGCCCGCCTGTGCTGTGTGCGGGCTGTCCTCACCGCGCATCGTTCTTCGCGGTGAAGCAGGCTATGAAAGGAAAGAAAGCCGTATTCTGCGGAGACATCGGCTGCTATACCCTCGGAAACGCAATGCCGCTTGATATGGTAGATACCTGTCTGTGCATGGGCGCGGGCGTGAACATCACACAGGGCATAGGTCACATCGAGCCCGATACCACCTGCTTTGCATTCGTCGGCGACTCCACCTTCTTCGCGTCGGCGATAACCGGCGCTGTGAACGCAGTATATAATCAGGCGAACATGACGCTCGTGATACTCGACAACTCCACCACCGCCATGACCGGGCACCAGCCAGGTCCCAATCGCTCACCAGCAG
>JAFZOA010000050.1 GCA_017550775.1 Ruminiclostridium sp.
ACCCGCCATGAATCCCTCGTCACCGGAAAGAGTCCTTACGATGACAAGTTCCACGTCTCCTCTGTAAAACACCTTCGACGGTGTGATTATCTCAAGATTTACCTTCTTCGCCATGTCTACCTCTCACTTTGCGGATATCGCCTTCAAAACAGGAATATGTTCCCGTTTATTCTTTATCTTCCTCTTCTTCTTTCTTCTCTGCCTCTTCCTGGTTCTTCTTCTCGGCGTTGTAGCGTTCTACTACTTCGTCTATGCCGCCTGCCATGAGGAACAGTGCCTCAGGTATGTCGTCGTGTTTGCCGTCCAGGATCTCGCGGAAACCTCTTACGGTCTCTGCTCTCGGTATGTATTTACCCGGCATTCCGGTGAACTGTTCCGCAACGCTGAAAGGCTGAGACAGGAATCTCTGGATCTTTCTTGCGCGGTTTACTATCAGTTTGTCTGAATCGGAAAGCTCGTCCATACCAAGGATGGCGATGATGTCCTGCAGGTCTCTGTATCTCTGCAGTACTTCCTGTACTTCACGGGCAGTGGTGTAGTGATCCTCGCCCAGAATGAGGGGATCCATGATCCTTGAACTTGACTCCAGCGGGTCAACGGCCGGATAAATACCAAGTTCTGTGATGGCTCTGGAAAGTACCGTTGTCGCGTCAAGGTGAGCGAAGGTGGTTGCCGGAGCCGGGTCAGTCAGGTCGTCCGCAGGTACGTATATAGCCTGTACGGATGTGATGGATCCTGTCTTGGTGGACGTGATCCTTTCCTGCAGCGCTCCCATCTCCATAGCCAGTGTCGGCTGATATCCTACAGCTGACGGTACACGGCCCAGCAGAGCCGATACTTCGGAACCTGCCTGTGTGAATCTGAATATGTTATCTATGAACAGAAGTACGTCCTGTCCTTCCTGGTCTCTGAAGTACTCAGCCATGGTCAGACCCGTAAGAGCAACTCTCATTCTTGCTCCGGGCGGCTCGTTCATCTGTCCGAATACCATGGCCGTCTTGTCTATTACACCGGAATCGGTCATCTCGTAGTAAAGGTCGTTTCCTTCACGGGTACGCTCGCCTACGCCGGCGAATACGGAGATACCGCCGTGCTCCTTGGCTATATTATTGATCAGTTCCTGGATCAGTACGGTCTTTCCTACTCCCGCGCCGCCGAGCACCACAGCTCCGGCGGTAAGACCGGCAATAAGGCCTGCCTTGCCCTTCTTCTTCTTTTTGGGAGCGGGCTGGACCGGCTGAGCAAACTGGTCGGGCTGACCGAACTGCGCAGGCTGTGCGGGCTGTGAGGGCGCACCGAACTGCTGTGCCGGCTGTTCCGGCTGAGTGAACTGAGGCTGAGCGGGCTGGGCATACGGAGCGGGTTGAGCCGGCTGTTCCGGCTGTGTGTACTGAGGTTGAGCGGGCTGGGCATACGGAGCGGGCTGTGCGGGCTGCTCCGGCTGTGTAAACTGAGCCTGAGCCGGCTGGACATACGGTGCAGACGGCTGTTCCGGCTGTATGTACTGAGACTGTGCAGCAGGTGCCTGCTCAACAGGCTGCTGTACCGCTTCTGTAACGGGAGCGGAAGGTGTCTGTTCGGCAGCGGGTGCTGTACCGGGAACGGCAGCCAGTGCGGCTCCGCAGGTCGGACAGAATCTTACGCCGTCTTCTACCTTGCTTCCACAATTTCCACAAAACATATCAATATTTCCTTTCTCCATTAATAACAGGAACTTATCCATTGTAAAGTATACCATTATTACGGCATTATGTCAATAACAGACCTTACAAATATGACTGTCATTCCGTGTCAATAATTATATGCGATACCAAGAAAACGGTTACACGGCGGCTGTTTCTCAGAGTATCTTCTCCATACCGATCTTCTGCGGGGTAAGACCGAGCTTCTCGTAAAACCGCATCGCGCCCTCGTTGCAGGTCCAGACATTGAGCGTCACGTTGTAGCAGCCTATGCTCTTCGCATAGCCGAGGACGTGCTCATACAGCGCCTTTCCGACGTGCTTTCCGCGCTCGCTCTCGTCAACGCAGAGGTCGTCGATGTACAGGGTCTTTATGTCGGTGAGTATGTTGTCGTCGGGGTGGTGCTGTAATATACAGAAGGCGTAGCCAACCAGCCTGTCCCCGTCGAACGCCGCGAATATCGGGCGCTTGTCGTCGGAGATGATCTCCGAGAGCTCGCTGTCGGTGTACTTCTTGACACCGCCCTTGAAGATATCCGGTCTGCCGAGGTGGTGCACCTCAAGCACCTGCCGGAGCAGCTTGTTGATGCCTTCCATATCGTTCTGTGATGCACGTCTTATGTCCATAGTAAGGTTCCTTTCTTAATTGCCTTTATTTACCGCTTTGTTGAGCATTAATAAACTAAAAACATTATACTCTGCCTCAAAAAAACTGTCAAGCCTCATAATTCGACCGGATTTGATTTGACAACGGCGTTCTTTTAGTATATAATATATTACGATTACCCTGAAGGGAACCTCTAAAATTCAGACCGGTATATTTTTACGGCTGACCGCGCATCGGTCTGCGGGATATTTGCCGTACTGACCGTGAGAAATACCCCACGGTGCGAAGAAATGTCAGTGTCCGTTACATTCGGACTTAAACTCCGGACAGATCGTGCTCCCTGCCGCACGCCGCAGCGGACTAAAGTGAACCTCTAACGCAATCAACGCTCGATCTTTAATCATCGTTTCCCTAAAAAAGGAGAAAAAATGTTCAGAAAGTTTAAGAATATAATCGCGCTTGCAGTCTGTACCGCAATGCTCGCGGGCTGCAACGGAAGCGCCAATCCTCCTGCAACGGAGACTTCCCCCGTTACTGCGTCGGAAACCGTCACCGAGACGACAACAGCGGCGGTAACTACAACCACCGCCGCCGATACCGCGACCGAGACCACCCCTCCCTCCGCCGCTGCGCTCGATAATGAAGACGAGCCGGATAAAGACACGGAGGAACGCCCGCTTACCATAGCTGTGAGCGGCGTTAAGGGCGACTATTCCCCCTTCGACAAGGCGGACGACTACACCTCTCTCATGAACAAGCTCACCGGCGTTACCCTCGTCGGACATACACGGGCGGGAAGCACAGTCACCAACGGCCGCATACCCAAATCCGAGCGTTACGGCGGGAAGAGCTATACCTACAACGGGATAGCCGATACCACGGTGACACGGGACGAGGAGGAAGATACCACATCATATACGTTCGTGCTGCGCGACGACGTGAGATTTGCCGACGGTAAGACGATGAACGCCGACGACATCATTTTCACGCTTTACCTGCACATCGACCCGTCCTACAGCGGAAGCTGTCCGTTACAGGACGCGGGCATCGTCGGCGTGCTCAACTACCGCTACAACACGAGCGCCGCCGATAACGTGAGCCGCGAGGAAATGGAAGAAGCGCTGAAGTCCGATGAGCTGAAACAGATCATCAAGGAGCAGATCATGCTTCCCGTGCTCAAGGAGCAGTACGACAACGTAAAGACGATGTTCGACGACAGCTCATACTCCGTCTACACGACCAAGTACCCCACGCCGCAGGAGCTCTTCGCGTTCTTCTACGCCCTCAACATCAAGGACGGCAAGGACGGCGAGAACAAGAAGTATTCCGCCAAGGGCAAAGATGAAGCTACCGTGATCTCGGAGATCGCGGATATGTACGACGGAAACTACCGCCAGCTCGCGGGAATGACCGTCGGCAACGAGACCGCGTTCGACGAACAGGCGCTCGGAATAATAGTAGGCTATATCACCGGTAATGAGACTGTTACTGAGACCGTCCGCTCCGTAAGCGGCATAGTGAAGAACTCCGACACGAGCGTTACCGTCACGGTCAAGGGCGACTGCACACTTTTCGAGGAAGCGCTCTCCGAAATGATAATCGTCCCCCTGCACCGCTACGGAAGTATGCCGATGTACAGCTATGAAAACGAGCGCTACGGCTTCGACAGGGGCAAGGCGGCTTCCGTGCTCGAAAAGACCCGCGAAAACCCTCTCGGCGCGGGCGCGTTCACGGTAACGGGCTTTGAGGACGGAGAAGTAAAGCTCGAAGCCAACAAATACTACTACAAGGGCAACGTCGCCGCAGGTTCGGTAAGACTGATAGAGGGCGACCCGGCAAATGCCGCGCAGCTCGTTGCGGACGGAATAGCCGATATCTGCGCGTCCGACGGTTCTTCCGAGAACTACGCCGCCGCGGAAGCCGCAAACAAGTCGATAGAGAAGATATACCCCGCGCTATGCTCCGACCTCGGTTACGGGTACATCGGAATAAACGTGGATAACGTTGCGATAGGCGACGGGTTCTCAAATCAGAGCTACGCCCTGCGCAAGGGACTTGCCACCGCGATCTCCGCGTTCCGGAAGGAGTCGCTTGAAGCTTACTTCGGCGACAGCGCCCAGATAACAGACTATCCCTACATCGAAAGCCTTGACATGGACAAGGACACGGAGGGCTACACCGAGCCGTTCGCCAGCGACGTTTACGGCAACCCGATATACAGCGAGGGCATGACCGCCGAAGAACGGTATGAAGCGGTCAAGAAAGCCTGCGTAGGCTTCTTCCTCTCGGCGGGATACTCAATGGCTAACTATGTTATAACCGCTCCTCCGTACAACGGAACTATGGAATTCAACGCCGTGATCGCTGCCAACGGTACCGGCGATCACCCGTCTTACCTTGCCCTCACGAAAGCGGCGGAGCTGCTCGGCGAGATAGGGATAACGCTGAACGTTAAGGACGTCGAAGACCCGGCTATGCTCTGGAAGGAGCTCAACGACGGCACCAACGAGATCTGGGCAGGTGCCTGGAACCACGAGAACCTTAAAGAAGCCTATATCGACAGCTACTACGGGCTTGAAGGCTCCACAAAGCTGAAAAAGTTCATAGACGATGCCGAGTCCGCCTCAGAGGACGATCGCCTTGCCGCGTTCATGAAGTGCTACGGCAAGATCGTGACCGAGTACGCGGCGGAGATACCGATGTACAAGCGCTCTAAATGCACCATGTTCAGCACTCTGCGGATAGACGTGTCCACCGTGACCGAGAACATGACCGGCACATACGACTGGACGGACGAGCTCTGGCGCATAAGCCCCAAGACCAGATAACGGGGGCGGAAGCATGAATACAGATGTACTGATACTCGCAGGCGGGGGCTCGACCAGAATGAACGGCGTGAACAAGCAGTTCGTTCCCGTCGGCGGCATTCCCGTCCTGATAAAGAGCGCGCTCGCTTTTGAGCGCTCCCCCCTCGTGACCGGGATAATCATTGCCGCGCGCGAATGCGACATTGACAGGAT
>JAFZOA010000522.1 GCA_017550775.1 Ruminiclostridium sp.
ATGGCAGTACGTCGTTCCCTATCAGAACGAGTACTTTGAGTATTATGACTTCTCGGAGTGGAAGGAAGAAAAGGTCACCGAGGTGCTGAACAAATGGACATCGCAGCCGTTTGACACCTTCGGCGGAAAGCTTTCGAGAATTGTCATACTTACCCTTCCCAACGGCTTCAACGGGTTCTACTACAACGTACATCATGTCTGCATGGATTCGAGCTCGGTCATAGCGTTCACAAAGGACGTTATCGAGATATACTGCGCTCTCATGTTCGATATGCCGTACCCCAAGCCCACAGCGTCATATATAGAAGCGGTAAAGAGAGATATCGCCTACGAGGGAAGCAAGAAGCAGAAGCGCGACGAGGAATACTGGCAGAAGCAGCTTGAGCTCCCCGAGCCCATGTACACCGACTATACCGGTCCCGGAAGACTTATGCAGCTGCGCAAGGAGAACAAGAACAAGAAGCAGAGATGGGGTCTTCTCGCAAGCTCTGACGGAAAGGGCAATACCATAACTTACGAGCTTGACGTGGTCTCCACCGGCAAAATAATGGAATTCGCGAAAGAGTATGACATACCCATGAGCATCATCATTCTCCACGCGATAAGAACCGTCCTCTCAAAGTTCAACAACGACGAGACCGACATTACCATAAGCGACCTCGTGAGCAGGCGCTCCACCCTCGACAACAAGAGGTGCGGCGGCGTAAGAATGCACGCGTTCCCGCTCAGAACGATAATGCCGCTCAATACTACCGTCCTCGAATCCATGCGTATGCTCAAGAAAACACAGGACGAGCTGTTCATTCACGCGGACTATGACCCGCTCGCAGTATTCGGCGGACTTGCGGATAAGTTCGGCGCGGCTCCCGGCTCGACCTACGCGAGCGTGGACTTCACCTACCAGCCCGGCACCCTCGCGGCTATGGGCTCGACGCTGAACAACATAGCCTTCAAGAGCTGGTGGTACAGCAGCGGCAAGCAGCCGAAGCCCATGTACATCACCGCTATGCACCGTCCCACCGACGGAGGACTCAACTTCTACTTCGGATATCAGACCGAGTGCGCTACCCCCGAGGAGATAGAGTTCCTGTATTACTTCACCGGACGCGTACTGTTCAGAAGCATTGAAAATCCCGATAAGACGCTTAAAGAAATAATAGATATGACATGACCGCCGATAGAAAACGGCGCCTGTCATTCCCCGCCGGAGGCTGGGAATGACACAAAAACAATCGTAATAAACGTATTTTCAGAGTTTTACGACCAGGATGTGACATGACGAAAGGAGAAAAAACCATGTTAGACAAAATGAAGGAGCTCATCACCCGCTACGTAGAGGTAGACCCCGACAGCATCACAAGAGAGTCCCGCTTTATCGAGGACCTCGGCTTCAATTCCTACGACATTATGAGTATGCTCGGCGACGCGGAGACAGAGTTCGATGTTGAGATCAAAGAGGAAGAGATCATGAAGTGCAAGACAGTAGGCGACCTTCTCGACTACTTCGGGAGGCAGAACAATGGCTGAGCTTGAGCTTAAAACACTGAAACAGCTCGTCTATAACGCGGACACGCTGTACGGAGACGAGATCTTTCTCCGCGAATACATCGACAAGAAGTTCCGTGACACGAGCTTTAAACAATTCCGCAAGAACTGCGACAGCATCGCGGTCTGGATACAGAAGCACTTCACTGAAAAGACCCATATAGCGCTGGTCGGCGCTACATCGTCCGAATACCTGAGCGCATGGTTCGGCGTACAGTGCAGCTGCAACGTATCCGTCCCGCTCGATACCAACAACAACCCCGAGAACATCGCGGACGAGCTTTCCCGCTCCGACAGCAAAATGGTGTTCCTCGACGAGAAGCACGTCAAGGACGTTCCGCTGTTCAGAGAGCGCTGCCCGCAGATAGAATACTATGTACACCTCCACAAGCAGGAGGAGGGTATGCTGTTCCTCGGCGACATGATCTCCGAGGGAGAAGGTCAGACTCCGACCGGCGACGTGACAAGTGACGATCTCGCGGCGATACTGTTCACATCCGGAACTACCGGCGTGAGCAAGGGAGTAATGCTTACTCACGGAAATCTTATCGACAACACGACCTGCTGCCCGGAGGATAACTACCACGGCAAGAGACTCATGACCTGTCTGCCGATACACCACGTTTTCTGCTTTACGATAGACATTCTCCACAGCCTGTGGCACGGTGTGAATGTCTGCGTGAACGATTCCCTGTTCCATATCGCAAAGAACCTGAAACTGTTTGAGCCTCAATACTGCACCTTTGTACCGATGATAGCATCTACTATACTCGGGAAGATGCAGCAGGCTGCAAAAAAGCCCTTCATCACAAAGAAGATGATAGCCCACGAGGTATTCGGCAAGAATCTTATCGCGATAGTATCCGGCGGAGCTTATCTCAGCCCCGATATCATCAAAGGATTCAAAGAGTTCGGTATCGACATTGCTCAGGGCTACGGAATGACGGAGTGCTCGCCGAGAATATGCACCGCTATCTTCAACTGCCCGAAGCCGGATTCCGTCGGCAAGATCGTAAAGGGCTGCGAAGTGAAGATCGTTGACGGCGAGATCTGGGCAAGGAGCCCGTCGGTAATGAAGGGCTACTACAAAAACCCGGAGGAAACGGCGAACACCCTCACTCCCGACGGCTGGCTGAAAACCGGCGACCTCGGGCACAAGGACGACGACGGATATCTATACATCACCGGACGCAAGAAGAACCTCATCATTCTCTCCAACGGCGAGAACGTTTCCCCGGAGGAGATCGAGAACAAGTTTGCCACATTCCGCGCTATAAAGGAAATGGTGGTTTATGAGGACAATCAGGTCATAACCGCCATGATCTACCCCGACCCGGAATACAAGTCCAAGGACATCCAGGCGGAGATACGCAGGAAGGTCGATGAGGTAAACGACACCTTCCAGCCCGCAAAGCGTATCGTGAACATTATCTTCCGTGACAAGGAATTTGTCAAGACCGCGTCGAGAAAGATAATCCGCGCAAGGATAAATGAGTGACGGATATGGAAACAGGATTTATTGTTTCGGTCGTGCTCAACATTCTGAGCTTCCTTCTTACCATAGTCGGCACCTACGTCATGATAAAGGGCATTGACGCGGACGAGCACCTCGCGGCGGACGGCTGGGGCTCGATAAAGTATTTCACGGTACAGTCAAACCTCCTGTACGGCATATACGCGGGCATATTCGCGGTCATAGAGCTTGTTTACGGCTCCGCGGCCGCGGTACCCGCCGTGCTGTACATACTGAAATATGTGTTCACGGTCGGCGTGACGCTCACGATGATGACCGTGTTGTTCTACCTCGCACCGATCGTGGTGAAATCTTACCCGAAGCTGTTCAAGGGCGCGAACCTGTATTTTCACCTGCTGGTGCCGCTGCTCGGACTGACGGCGTTCTGCTTCTTTGAGGGCGCGGCGGAGATAAGTGTTCCGCAGGTATTCCTCGGACTGATACCATTCGGGCTTTACGGGATATTCTACACGATAAACGCTCTCTCGCACGCCGAGAACGGCAAGGTGGATATGAAGTACGACTGGTACGGCTTCGTGATGAACGGCACGGACAAGGCGGCGATCGCCTCGTTGATAATGATAGTGGCGACGACAGCGGTATGCTTCGGTCTGTGGTTTGTAAATTCGCTGTTCTGATGCAGGACATTTTGTTTCTTCTCCCTACACCGCAGGCGTGGAGAAGAAACACTGAAATGAAAGCAGTATAATACAGCATTAAATAACGGTTTGTGACATATAAAACGCCGCCCTGTCTGAGATCGCTCAGACAGGGCGGCGTTTGCTGTATCCCGGACGGACAACCGGCTGAACTTTCCTGTACCGACGGCTGTACAATAGTACCGGACCGGACATAAAACGGCTCATGACCGCTCTTTGGCAAGTCTTTTTTCTCTGCCCCGGATCGCTGCCGCCCGAAACCGTTCGAGATACCCATTTTCAAAGAAAGTACACATCTGCGGGTCATATCCCATAAAATCGCCTGTTTTCATAAATGCGCTCATACGGCAGCCGCCTCCGCAAAGATTCATATACCGTAAAGAAAATATCTTGTCAAGCAAATAAGAATGAAACCGTTGGCTGATCGGATTAATCTGCGCTCAAAGAAGCGAAGAAGAAAAATGCCCATTATGAAATTTAAGAGACTAAGAAACGGGCGACTGCACGGCTCTGCACAGGTAACTGCTGTCAGGAGAAGTGAATAACGACATCGAGGTAGAAAAAATGCCCCTTACGGAATGCAAGAGACGGAAAAACGGGCAATCGCCCGCGAGGCAGAAAAACGCCCCTTACGGAATGTAAGAGACGGAAAAACGGGCGATTGCCCGCGAGACAGAAAAAATGCCCCTTACGGAATGTAAGAGACGGAAAAACGGGCGATCGCACGACTCTGCAC
>JAFZOA010000523.1 GCA_017550775.1 Ruminiclostridium sp.
AAGATTCAGTATTTTTTCCGTTTTGGCGGTATGTGCCATTCTATCACCTTAGTATTGTATTGGTCTGTTTTTGGGCGGACGTCCGCGTCCGAGCTTCTGCACGGTGCGCTTGGGCTTCTCTATACCGAGTATCTCATAGGTGAGATCCATATATTCGTGCGCGGATTTCGAGCGCGGAGCGTACTCTATGATAGTTTTCGCGTGGGCGGGAGCCTCGGCGATAATGACGCTTCCGCTCACCTTCTGCTCGAAAACATCGGTGTCGAGCTGCTCGGCGATAATGTTCGCGAGCTCTTCGACCTCTTTGGTGAGCACAAGACGCGGTGAATACTTGTTGAGAACGATGCCGCGTATCTCAAGCGACTGATTGTAGTATTTCTTGACCGCGAAGATAGTCTCTTTAAGCTGCGCTATACCCTGAAGCGACAGTATTTCCGGCACCATAGGGATGACGAGCTGATCCGAAGCGGCATAGGCGTTTATCGTAAGTATCGAGAGCGCCGGCGGCGTATCGATAAGCACGAAATCGTAATTGTCCGAGATCGTCGAAAGGTGTTCGCGCAGTATATATTCTCTGCCCACCGAGGTAAGCTCAAGCTCGATACCCGAAAGGAGAATGTTCGCAGGGATAACGTCACAGCAGCTGCAGTGCTGGACTGTGTCGTAGATATCGGCTCTGCTCTTGAACACATCGTAGATCGTGTAAGACGAATCCGTCTCGGCTCCGAGGCTGAAACTCAGGTTCCCCTGGGGGTCGAGGTCAAGTGCGAGCACTTTTTTTCCGAGCTTCGCGAGACAGCCGCAAAGACCGGCGCAGGTAGTTGTCTTGCCGACGCCGCCTTTCTGGTTTGTAAAAGTAATGACTTTTGCCATATTATCACCGTTTTAAAACACAAGCGGCTGCGCAGCACCAGCCGTTACGCTGAATGCCTGACACGAGCCGCACTTGTGGTAATATTCAGATCAGAGTGAGTAGGAGTGGTTGCCTTCTAGCTGGTTGTCCTCGGGAACGAAGATGTGGTAGTTCGCCTTACCGTTCTTCTTAACGAAGTACATCGCCGCGTCTGCGCAGCCGACAAGCTCCTTGCCGTCGGTGCTGTGATCGGGGTAGATAGCGATACCGATAGAAGCCTTGATGTTGAGCGTCGTATCAACGGACTTGGAGTAGTAGCCGCTGTAGAGGTCGTCGATGATATCCATTGAAAGAACTTCGACGTTCTCGACGAGCTTGGGGTCTGAGATGCAGAGAACGAACTCATCACCGCCGAAACGTCCTGCGAAGCCGGTCTCGCCGGTCTTGCTCTTGATAACGTCCGCAACGAATCTGATGACCTCATCGCCGACAGCGTGGCTGTAACGGTCGTTGATGAACTTGAAGTCGTCGACGTCTATGAACAGAGCAGCGACCTTCTTGCCGACGCTTCTTTCAAGCTCGGATGCGAATTCGCGCTCGAAGGTGTTTCTGTTGTAGAGCTGTGAGAGGAAGTCGAAGCTTGCGCGCTCTGCGAGCTTGAGCGTCGCGTTCTTCTCGCTTGTTATATCGGTAAGGACTCCGATAACACGGAGAACTTCGCCGAGACGGTCGGTAACGCAGCGGGCTCTCATAGATACCCACATTTCCGTGCCGTTAGCATTCTTGATCTTATATTCGCCGCCGACATCACCCTTCTCCTTGAAGAGCGTGTTCATGTCGCGCTTGTACTTTTCGGAATCGTCCTCGTCCATGAGCGAGTCAAGGAACTTACCGTTGTTGAGCGTAACGCCCGCGAGGTTAAGACCGATCTTCTCCTTGAAGTTGTCCGAAACGAACATGCTTTCCTTCGAGAAATCCCATTCAAAGAGCATATTGTCGGAAATATCGGAGATCGTCTTGTGAAGTTCTTCGCTCATGAGCGATTCGTCCATCATCTCGTTAAAAACATCGGACATTCCCGCGACTTCCTTGCCCATGCCCTGGGTGCTGATTCGCTCGGAGTGGTTGCCGGAGTTTATCTGCTTCATCGTGGTAAGCATGTTGAGCATCGGGTCAACGACCTTGCGGGACGAGAGTACCATAACGAGTGTGCTTACAAGCATAAGCACAACGATGATGCCC
>JAFZOA010000524.1 GCA_017550775.1 Ruminiclostridium sp.
CGGCGGCGGTGACGGCGTGCAGAGACGTGCTCGCGGGGAGAACACCCGATACTGCGGCACTTCGCGCGGTGTTCTCCCGGAGCGGTTTCACGCAGGCTTACTATGACGGTACTCTGCGGGATATGCAGGGGATCCGCACGAAGGACGACGTTGAAGCGGGCGGAAAAGCGCTCGGGGAGCTGAAACGGCTGTACGACAAGCCTTACAAGCGCCATACCGTCGATGTGAAGCTCCGGGTCGCGGAGGGGGAGAACGTGACCGCGGAAGTAAGCTGTGAAGACAAGTCTTTCCGCTATACATCGGACGTGAAGCCGGAAAGGGCTGTGAACAGGGCAGTGACCGCCGAGGAGATAGAGGAGCGGCTGCGCAAGACCGGCGGGACGATATATGAGCTCGGGAATGTGAGCGTCGAGGTCGGGGAAGGGGTCATGCTGACCGCGTCGGCGATCAATTCGGTGCGCAGAGAGATACTCAACAGGCTGAGCGATATGTTTGCCGACTCAAAAAACGGAACTTGTTGAAAATGCACTGTTATTTTAAATCGACGCTGAAATGGTTGTCAAAACCGCTGAATTTGCAAATCAACACGAAATACACTTGAAATTATCACATAAAGCGTTTATAATGTGTATGTAGAATAAAATAAATAAAATAGTATAAAAAACAGCAGACATAAGAGAAATAAAGTGTGTCTGCACGTCAAATGGTGTTGTCTATGGACATTTTCAACGTATTTGCGCTGCTCGGAGGACTTGCCCTGCTGCTTTACGGCGTAAAGCTCATGGGTCAGGGTCTCGAAAAGAAAGCCGGCGGAAAGCTCAAAACTCTGCTTGCCGCGGCTACCTCCACCAAATTCAAGGGGTTCCTGCTCGGCGTTATAATCACCGCAGTTATCCAGTCCTCCGCGACTACTACCGTCATGGTGGTCGGATTTGTCAATTCGGGCATTCTTACGCTCGGACAGGCTATCGGTATCATCATGGGCGCGAACCTCGGAACATCGGTAACGTCCTGGATCATGTCGCTTATCGGCGTTGACAGCGACGTTATCTGGGTGCAGTTCCTTAATCCCCGCACATTTACCCCTATCATCGCATTCGTCGCGATCATACTCCTGCTCGTATTCAAGAAGGACTCCAAGAAAACGGACACAGCTACGATACTGTTCGGTCTCGCGTTCCTGATGTACGGTATGCAGATCATCACAGACGCGGTCTCCGGACTGAGCGAAGTCCCCGAGTTCACGGAGCTCATGGGTATGTTCTCGAACCCGATACTCGGTGTACTTGCCGGCGCGGTGATCACAGCGGTCATCCAGTCCTCTGCGGCGTCCGTCGGTATATTACAGGCGATATCGCTGAACGGAGCTTTGAAATACTCCAGTGCTATACCTATTATAATGGGTCAGAATATAGGCACCTGCGTCACCGCAATGATCTCGTCGCTCGGCGCCAATAAGAATGCGAAGCGCGCGGCGTTTATCCACCTGAGCTTCAACACTATCGGTACTCTCGTATGGCTTACGATCTACTGCATCATAAACGCGGTCCTGAAACCCGCTATCTCGGAAGAGGCGGTAAACCCGCTCGGTATAGCGATCTGTCACTCCGCGTTCAATGTTCTCACGATTGTTACCCTCGCACCGTTCAATAAGCTGCTCGAAAAGCTTGCCTGTGTTGTTATACGCGAAGGATCAGACAAGGGCGAGTTCGCACTGCTTGACGACCGCCTACTGTCCACCCCCTCCATTGCGATCGCAAGAAGCCGTACCGTTGCCATAAAAATGGCGCATGAGGCGGAGCGCTCGCTTGAACTCGCGTTCGACACGCTGTTCGACTACAACGAGAAGTCCGCACAGAAGGTGCGGGATATGGAAGATTCCGTCGATATGTATGAGGACAGCCTCGGCACATATCTCGTCAAGGTAAGTAACCAGAACACTTCCGAAGCGGACAGCCACGAGGTATCGAAGCTCCTGCACATGATCGGAGACTTCGAGCGCCTGTCAGACCATACTGTGAACATCATCGAGTCTGCGGAGGAGATACACGACAAGGAGCTCAAATTCTCCGATGATGCTATCCGCGAGATAAAGATAATGATCTCGGCGGTAAGAGAGATACTTGATATGTCGATCACGGCGTTCGAGAACAACGACCTGAAGACCGCTGTGAGCGTAGAGCCGCTTGAACAGGTGGTTGACTGGTTAAAGGTCCAGATCAAGTCCTCGCACGTCGAGAGACTGAGAAAGCAGGAATGTACGATAGAAATGGGATTTGTGCTTTCCGACCTGCTCACCAATCTGGAGCGCATCTCCGACCACTGCTCGAACATTGCGGTCTGCATGATCGAGATAGCGCACGACAGCTTCGATATGCACGAGTACATCAATCACCTCAAAAGCGAGGTCACAAAGGAGTACAAGAAGTGCTATGACTTCTATAAGAACAAGTACGCGTTAGACAAGGTACAGACACAGTCTCAATAAAAGAATATGCCCCGCTTATAGGCGGGGCATTTTATATGGGTAGTATCATTATTTCAGTTTAAGCGTCCTGAGATACGTTTTCTGCTCCGGGGTGATACGATAGCTTTCGATAGCCTTCTGTATCGCCTTGTTGTGCGTCCATGTATCGAGCCGGTGCTGCTCTATGAACGGTATCACCTCGTCGTAATGCTTTGCGAGTGCGGTGGCGAAGTACCACGCTGTCATCATGTTGATGTAGTATTCCTCCGAGCGTACCGCCGCCGCCATTTCCGCGTACTTCACCTCAAAGTCGTCATCGAGGAAGTACCGCATAAGACAGCCCGTTCCGAAGCGAACGGTATATGTGTGTCCGGAGCCGTGCCACGCGGCGATCTTTTTCAGCAGCTCGGGTTTGTTCTTAGCAAACACCTTTGGCGCGAGAGCGTCGCAGGTCGCCCAGTTGTCGATGTGCGTGAGAAAGCGCTCGGTCTCGGTCATGCACCCGTCGAAGTCCTTCATGCGGTTGATGAATACCGCGTGTATGTAGTTCTCCTCGACGTAGCGGTGCGGGAGCTCTGCTAAAAACTCGCTCACGTCGGTATTCCTGTACCCGGCGGCAAGCGCTTTGAGCTGCGGCGAGCGCACTCCGATGATACGCTCCCGCCCGATGTTCGGGATAATACGCGAGTTGAAGTCGCCGTACTCCTTGTCCTCCATTGCGAAAAGCTTTTCTCTGATCTCGTCGGTAATACCGCTCATACCTGATCCCTCCCGGAGCGTTTTTACCAGTATAGCATACCCTATTTGTAAAGTCAACTTTTTTTCTTCTCCGCAATACAGTGGCGGATAAAAAAATTGACAAATCGGGGAGTTTGTAGTATAATTAGGGCGTAAAGCTTAGTTTCATACTTGACAAAGATTGGAGGACTTAACATGAAGAAGTATATTAAGCTTTTTGCAGCGTTTCTGTGCCTTACTCTGGTGCTGACGACCTGCGGTTCATGTATGGAGATAAAGAAATGGGAGGACATAACCGTTGAAACGAACGTGCCGCCGAAAATCGTGTTCCTCGGGGACTCTATCGCTTCGGGATGCGGTCTTGAAGGCTATTCCGACGACGATCTGTACAATTGCCGTTCTTACGCGAATATCCTTAAGGAGCGCTATTCCGGTGAGCTTGGCGAAAAATGCAGACAGATCACGATAAACGATGCCGTTACCGGTGACAAATCGGAAGACATGCTGAAAAAGCTTAAGAACGGAGAGCTTGATGAAGCTCTTGCAGACAGTGATGCGGTGGTAGTTTCTATCGGCGGAAACGATCTGCTGGGTCTTGTATTTGAGGTGCTTACCAAGCTCGGATATGACCCGGACTCCGATAAGATAGAACTTGACGATGCAAACATAATGGCGGCGGTGCTTGCACTGCTCACGCTTGATAAGGATGCCGATGCCGCGCTCGACGGCTTTGAAGCAAACCTGAAAGAGATCATTACTGCGATCCGCGATAAGACAGCCGGTACTATCATCGTACAGACGCTTTACGATCCCTTTGAGTTTTTTGACTCGATAAAGGTGCTGACCGACTTTACCGGCGAGAAGATAGAAAGACTTAACAATATCGTCCTCAAAAACGCCATGGACGGGGACACCCGTCTTTACTACGTCGTTGACGTTGCCGGGGATTTCAAGGGTAAGTGCAAGGATCTAACCAACATAGCAAGCTTCGATATCCACCCGAATGCCAAAGGACACGAGGAGATCGCCGAGGTCGTGGATAAAGAGGTCAGAGCGCACGTTTACACCTATCCCGACCGCATAGAGGTCGTAGATCAGGAAGCGACGAATTTACTTCTCATAATCGTTATAGCGTCATGTGCTGTGCTCGTGACAGGTATAATACTGATCGTAGTGATCGTGGTCAGAAAGAAGAAGAAATAACACAGATACAGTCGCCCCGGGTACGGCATGAGATCGTTCCCGGGGCGTTTTTGCGTATTCTCAGACAAAAGAATCCCCGCTCGGTCTGACTACATGAAGTAGTCCAAAGGACAGGGCGGGGGATTCGGTTCAATCGATATTTGAATCGTCAAGCGACGGATAATCCGGGTCTATTACAGGTGCATAGTTGTCGTCTCCGGAATGGCGATCGGGGCGTCCGGGAGAACTGTCGGACGGTTCGATAGTGGTATCTGCCGAGTCGTCATCCACGATACTTCCGGGATTTGAAGGCGGGGTAATACTTATAGACGTGGTAGTTTTTGTTGTATCGGAAGTCTTGCCTGAAGATGTCCCCGATGAGGAAGCCGACGTGCCGGATGTTGAAGCTCCGGAGCTTGCTGTTGTGTCTTTTGTGGTTTTTTTCGATGAAGTAGACTCATAGTCCGCGACAGGAGCCTCTGTGTCCTCGGTCGTCTTTCTGGTCACCGTCTTGGTGGTGGAGTAGTACCACGGAGTTACCCATGCGGTCGTTGTAGTTGCAGTAGGTTCGGTATCGGCTGTTGTTGTGACTGCGGTGGTCGTAGATCGTGATGTTGTTGCGGCAGTGGTGACAGCCGCTGTGGTCGTCCACGCGGTAGTGGTCGTTGCCGGTTTCGTGGTATCCCAGTACGAAGCCGCGGTAGTTGCCGCAGCGGTATAGACCGGCTGAGTAGTGGTTATATCTTCCTCAACTATCTCGGGGATGATCTCTTCCTCTTCCTCGGAGGTAGTGAGTTCGGAGTTGTCCTCTGTGATCTCCTCTGTGCTTACCTCAGCGTCGTTTTCGAGGGCAGTGGTTTCGGAAAGAGCAGAAGCATCCGTAGCCCCGGCGGGCTCTGTGGGAGGCGCAGGCTGAGTACGGGGAACTGTGCTTTCGAGGCGCTTTTCTTCACAGCCTGCCGCAAATATAACACATACAGCAAGTAAAGCGCACAATGTTTTTTTCTTCATATCTTCCTCCGCAGAAGTTACGGCGCTTGTCCGGTTGCACGGTGCGCCGGTCGGATAATATTATAAAACCGCTGTGTCATAACATACAGTAGATTTTTAGTTTACAGTTTACAGGTAACAGTTTACAGTGGTGGTGTCCGCTGCGCGGACATATTTTGATCGTGACGAAACACGAAAGTATGTGCGCTAAAAGATCGATCTTCTTAGTTGTTTACAAGCTTCTGATTCACAATCCTGATAAACGGCGAAGCTGCGACCTGTTAACTCTGAAAAACAGTCAAATGCTGTGACAGAGCCTGATATATATACATTTACAATATACCACATTTGTCGTCAAATGTAAAGACACCGCTTTGATTATTCGATAGGTTGGTAAAATCTTTTTGTTTTATGGACGGTTTTTAGGTGATATTCAACAAACCGGCTGTCCGGTGATCTGGTAGGAGTTACCTGTGGAAAAGTCCGGAAATATAATTTTTTGACCGAAATTATATCTTGACAAATCTCTGAATATGCGCTATAATAACATTGTAAACGTTTGCACGAATTGGAGGAGGCACGAATATGATATCACGATACATCAAAAAAGCAGCAGCTATGTTCCTCGCTGTTTCTGCTATGACTCTTGTCGGCTGCGGGGGAGGAAGGAATACCGGCACGACCGCCGCTAAGACTGAAAGCCCCGCTCAGGCGACCACGACCGCTTCCGGAGAAACCTCCGTGACAACCGATACCGCTCCGGACGAAGAAATAAACACTCTCACCGCGCTTGAGGTCACCCGGCTCATGGGCAACGGCATCAACCTCGGAAACACGCTCGAAGCGTACAACCACCAGGGCTATCTGAACGGACAGGATCCGGTATCGTTTGCGAGCTCGTGGGGAATGCCTTACACCACGCAGGAGATGATCGACGGCATGAAGGCAGCAGGCTTTGACACCCTGCGCATACCGGTAGCCTGGACGAACGGCATAAACTATGAGAGCGGCGACTACACCATAGACGAACGGCTCATGGCGCGCGTCGAGGAGGTAGTGAACTACGCCCTGAGCGCTGATATGTATGTCGTGGTCAACGACCACTGGGACGGAAGCTGGTGGGGAATGTTCGGTTCCGCGACAGAGGAGACCCGTGAGAAGGCAATGAAAATGTACAAGTCTATGTGGCGGCAGATCGCCGGACGTTTCGCCGACTATTCCTATAAGCTGATATTCGAGTCCGCCAATGAGGAGCTCGGCGACCGCCTCAACGACAAGGACGTAGCCTCCGACTCCGGAAAGCTCTCCGTGAAGGAGTGCTATGATACCGCCAACCTCATCAACAGCGAGTTCGTGAAGCTCGTTCGTTCGACGGGCGGTAAGAACGCCGACCGCTTCCTGCTTATCGCGGGCTATAACACAGACATCGAGCACACCTGTGACAGCCGCTATCAGATGCCGGAGGACACCGCCGAGAACAAGCTCATCGTGTCTGTACATTACTACACCCCGTGGGATTACTGCGGAACCAAAGCAGTACAGCAGTGGGGAACACCGCGTGAGTACGCCGAGATGAACGAGCTTCTCGGTAAGCTCACGAAGTTCACAGATGAGGGCTACGGCGTTATAATCGGTGAGTACGGCGTGCTTACCGACGGAAAGGCTACCCCGAAGCCCGACACCGACATATACTTCACGAACTTCCTAAACAACTGCGACCTGTACAACTACTGTCCTCTGCTGTGGGACTGCAACGGGCTGTTCCGCCGCAACGAGGGGAAGATCGCGGACGAGACCATAGCCAAGCTGTTCCTTGACAGGAGCTTCTCGGCGCAGTCCTCTCTTACCGACGAGCAGGTGCGCGAGAACGCGAAGAACGCTATGGAGCAGGACGCGGCGGCTGCCGAAGACAGAATGCTCGACGAAGGGGATATACCCGCGTCCGACGACACCGCGGTAGCGTGGATAATGTATCAGAGCGCGGATTACACCGTTTCCTACAGCGTCGGCGACATCTACGACCCCACCAACAAGACTCTCGGTATCAAAGCGACCAATGCCCTTATCGAAGGCGAGGGACAGTACACGGTAGGGCTTGACTTCACAGGCGCGGGCGGCGCAAAGGGTGTGAACTTCTCGGCGCTCGGTATCTACAACGGAGAGAAGCTGTTCCCGGGTTGTGTCATCACTATCGACAGCTTCAAGGTGAACGGCGAGGAATACGAGCTGAGTGGTAAAGGCTATACCGCGTCCGACGACAAGAAGTGTACCCGCATGAACCTTATGAACCCGTGGGTACCGAAAGCACCGGACGACGCGAGAACACCTGACGGCGATACCTCGGATATCTCCGCGCAGATCTGGGAGATTGGCGCAAAGCAGAGGATAGAGTCGGTGGAGATAACATTCACGTTCACAGTTCCGGAGTAAAAAATACATTCCCGCAGCCCCGCTTTCCGGCGGGGCTGTTCTTCTGTTCAGCGTTTTTTATGCCTTTGATACCCGGATTTAAGATACCTGCGTATTGTGGATGTGTCAAAATTGAACAAACATTTTTTTTTTATTTGTCTAAAACAACGAAATAGGCTGTGTAACTGTTGGTAAAAATTATTTTGTTATTGACATTTTGTTATTGATTTGATAAAATAAAATAGTATGGAATGTTGTGTGCGTGATACCCGAAAAATGTTCTTTTTGGATATACCGCAGCATATATCCATAATTCTTTCTTTGCAATTATTAAAGGATTGATAAAAATGATAAAGGTTTGCTTTTTAAAGGGGTGGTTCTGAAATGAGTCCTCCGAGAAGAGTTTTATCTGACAAAAGAATACAGATACCGCTGCTGATGCTTTACGACTTCATGGCGATAATGGCATCATACTTTCTTGCCCTGTGGTTCAGGTTTGACTGTATGTATTCCGCTATTCCGAAGGATATTATGAACAGCTATGCGCTCTTCTGTCCTGTCTACGCTGTCGTATGTATAGTTGTATTCTATCTGCTCAGGTTTTACCGGATGATCTGGAGCTTTGTCGGATTCAACGAGCTTCTGCATATAATGAGTGTTTCCGTGTGTATGTCGATGCTCCACATCTTCGGCATAACGATAATCTGTAGCAGAATGCCCATGTCCTACTACCTTATGGGACTGTGTTTACAGGCTATCCTTGTAAGCGGGATAAGAGGCTCGTACAGGCTGCTTCTTGTCCTGAAAAACAAAAAGAACTCGGGCAGCATCACCGGCCGTGTCATGCTGATAGGCGCGGGGTCGTCGGGAGAAATGCTGATGCGCGACCTTCTGAACGCCCGGAGCCCCAAGGACAAGGTCGTCTGCGCGATCGACGACAACCCGAACAAAAAGGGCAAGTTCATCATGGGCGTCCCGATCGTCGGCAACCGTGACGATATCCTCGCAAACGTTAAAAAATACGAGATCACCAAGATCTTTATCGCGATACCCTCTGCAACGGCGGAGCAGAAGCGCGATATCCTCAGTATATGCAGCGAGACCGACTGTGTATTGAAGCAGCTTCCGAGCATCTACCAGCTCGTGAACGGACAAGCTACCGTGTCCGACATGAAGAACGTGTCGGTGGAGGATCTCCTCGGGCGTGAGCCGATCAAGGCGGACATGAAGGAAGTGTTCGACTTCATAAACGGCAAGACCGTGCTCGTTACGGGCGGCGGCGGCTCTATCGGCTCGGAGCTTTGCAGACAGATAGCGGCACATTCCCCGAAGAAGCTGATAATCTTTGACGTGTACGAGAACAGCGCCTACGAGATACAGCTTGAACTGAGAGAGAAATACCCGGAGCTCGACCTTGAGGTGCTTATAGGCTCCGTCCGCGACAGCCGCCGTATATTCGGCGTGTTCGAGGAGTATCGTCCGGACATCGTGTACCATGCCGCAGCTCACAAGCACGTCCCGCTCATGGAGGACAGCCCATGCGAGGCGATTAAGAATAACGCCATGGGTACATACAAGACCGCCTATGCCGCAATGACGCACGGCTGTAAGCGCTTTGTGCTCATCAGCACGGACAAGGCTGTCAACCCGACAAACATCATGGGTGCATCCAAGCGTCTGTGTGAGATGATAATTCAGGCGTTCGACGAGAAGATCAAGGAGGGAAGAGCGGACGAGCTCCCTCAGCTCTTTACCCACAGCGGTATCGAGAACGCCGATAAGGACGGCACGGGAAGCGTGTTCAGGGGCATCAGCACCGAGTTCGTTGCGGTGCGCTTCGGAAATGTCCTCGGAAGCAACGGCTCCGTTATCCCGATATTCAAGAAGCAGATCGAGAAGGGCGGTCCCGTTACCGTAACTCACCCCGACATAATCCGCTACTTCATGACGATACCTGAGGCGGTGAGCCTTGTAATGCTTGCCGGAACATACGCTCACGGCGGCGAGATATTCGTCCTCGACATGGGAAGCCCCGTGAAGATAGATACGCTTGCCCGCAATCTTATCAAGCTCAGCGGCTTCAAGCCGGATGTTGACATAAAGATCGAGTACAGCGGTCTGCGCCCGGGTGAGAAGCTTTACGAGGAGAAGCTTATGTCCGAGGAGGGCCTCCGCAAGACGGACAACGACCTTATCCACATCGGACAGCCTATACCGTTCAACGTGGACGAGTTCTTGAATCAGCTTGAAGGTATCACCGATGCCGCGTACAAGAACAAGAGCGACATCCGCGAACGGGTAATGAAGGTCGTCACGACCTATCACCCCGCCAATAACGACGTTGTAACGTTCGGTGAGACCGAAAGAACGCCTGTTCCGAATGATACGCTAATTATGACCCCGCGCGAAGCGGTAGTATGATCTTTAACCCCGCCATTGGGCGGGGTTGACTTTATTTGTGCTGTATGATATAATATTTTAGTGACCGGATCAGATCATGTTTTGGAGGTAGTTATGAAAAATCTGATAGTAATTGATATGCAGAAGGATTTCGTTAACGGCTCGCTCGGCTCGGCAGCGGCGCAGTCGATCGTCCCGGGAGTAGAAAAAAAGCTTTCTGAGGGCGGATACGACAGGGTGATATTCACGTTTGATACCCACTTCGACAACTACTCCGACACGCTCGAAGGCAAGAAGCTTCCCGTGCCGCACTGTATCAAGGGTACGGACGGCTGGGAGACGGCGCTTGATAAGAGCCTGCTGACCGGACACGAGCTAATTGAGAAGAACACCTTCGGGTATGTGGGCTGGAAGGAGAAGCTCGGGCTGCTCGGCGGCGGTGACAGTATAGAGGTCGTGGGTCTCTGCACTGACATCTGCGTGGTATCCAACGCGCTGCTGCTGAGAGCCGCGTACCCCGACGTTCCGATCACGGTGGATGCATCGTGCTGTGCGGGGACTTCCGATGAGGCGCACAAGGCTGCGCTCACGGTGATGAAGTCGTGCCAGATCGACGTAGTGAACGAATGACGGAGGGGAAAGAAATGAGTACGGACGCAAAGCTCCCGCAGATAATAACAAGCCTGCTCGAAACGGATATGTACAAATTCAGTATGGGTCAGGCTATTTACCACCAGTTCAGCGATTACAAGACAACGTGGTCGTTCAGGTGCCGGAACGAGGATGTAGTATTCACGCCGGAAATGGTGGATGAGATCAGAGCTCAGGTAAAGCTGTACTGCGGGCTTCGCTTCACGGAGGACGAGCTTGAATATCTCGATAATATCACGTGGATAAAGGGCTCGTATGTTGACTATCTTCGACTGTGGGAGCCGCGGTACGAGGATTTCGAGATAACCTGTGAAGGCGGGAGCGGGCTTACTATAGAGACCCGCGGAACATGGCTTAACACAAGTATGTATGAGATACCCACGCTTGCGATAGTGAACGAGGTGTATTTCCGCATGAAATACGACTACGGCACGCTTATTGAGCAGTTCGACCGCCGTCTTGAAGAAAAGGCTTCCCGCCTTGAAAGAGGCGAGCTGGACATTTCGAGTTTCAGCGAGTTCGGACTGCGGCGCAGGCTGTCCTCCGAGGCACAGGAGCACGCGGTCAAGCGGCTTGCGGATATGAAACCGTGCAGCTCGAAGTTTGTCGGCACGTCCAACGTGTTCCTTGCGAAAAAGTACGGTGTGATGCCGGTGGGTACTATGGCGCACGAGTGGATAATGTGCGTTGGACAGGGCAATCACAAGCACAACCCGGCGTACTCTAACTGGTACGCGCTGGACG
>JAFZOA010000525.1 GCA_017550775.1 Ruminiclostridium sp.
CTGATATGCCGATAATCGTAAATCTCGATGTCATGATGGCGAAACGCAAGATCTCGGCTGGCGACCTTGCCGAGCGCGTTGACATAACCCCCGCCAATCTCTCTATCCTCAAAAACAACAAGGCGAAAGCCGTCCGCTTCACGACCCTCGAAGCTATCTGCCGCGAGCTCGACTGTCAGCCCGGGGATATCCTCGAATTCGTAAAGGACGAATAAACAAATGAAAACCGAAAAAAAGAAACCGCTGCGCCGCCTTATCATAGGTGTGCTCGCAGCGGCAGGTATTGCTGCGCTCATTTTATGGGACACACGCCCAAGACTAATCGACACAAGCATGAACGGCGAGTACACCGCCGAGCTTATCGCGGTCTCCTCACCGGACTGGCCGTTCGGCACACAGGACGGCAGACTGGTGCTGAAAAAGGGGATATGGACGGTCTGCGCGCATGACTTCATACTGGCGAACGACGGGAAGTATATGTGCGGATACAACTGGTCGGTCGCGTGGGACAACGAGAAAGCGGCCGTCACGATAAGCGGCGAGGAGCAGGGCGACAAGGTTTATCATCTTTATTACACCGGCGTCGCGATCTGTGTAAAAAGTCATTGGGATCATTATAAATCGGAAGAGGTGAGTTCGGAATGCTGAAAAAGTTTTATGAGAAAACAATTATCGTTCCCATAGTCGCGGCTGCCGCAGCGCTCATTACGCTTATCGTTTCGCTCATGACTGCCCGTATGAAAACAGAGTGCACATATACCTACGAGCAGGGACAGATCATATCACATTCATGGAAAAATATCTTTGAAACAGTCGTTTTCGTGCTGCTCGCGGCGGTACTTTTCTTCTCCGCAGTCAATTTCGCTGTTCTCATCGTCTCAAAGGTCGCCGATAGAAAAAAGATCGGTGCGCGAATGACGTTCACGATCATAGCCGCGCTTTTCTCCGCCGTCATACTTCTTTTCTGCGACATTTACGTTGTGGGATTCTGGCGCGACACGGACTACGACCCGGAATGCTTCGAGTTCACCGACGGCAGGCACACGATAATAATCGAAGAGCGGTCGTGGCTCCTGTCGGGCAGCACAAGGATATTTCAGCTCACCGACGGGAATAACGCGGTATTCCTTGACAGTTTTTCCACCGACGACGGAATGCGCAACGGCGGGAATTACGAAATAAAATGGGCTGACGACTCCGCCGAGATCACCTATGACACGTTCATCGGCGAGAACAGCAAGAAAACAGTAACACTGCAATTTGAATGAGGGAAAGCTATGTATATAAAACTGATACAGCCGAAAATGCGCCGCCGCCATATGGACACGGACATAAAGCTTCACATGTCGCCGCCGCTCGGGCTGCTCACCATCGCGAACATACTGAGGAACGGGCACAAAGTAGTGATCGAGAACGAGAACATCGAGCGCATAAACTTCGGCGACGCGCCCGATATCGTCGGCATCTCGGTGACGGTCGATACCCTCCCCCGCGCTGTTGAGATATCGAAGGAGTTCCGCGCGCGCGGAAGCATCGTTGTCGCAGGCGGTATCCACATCACGACCGCAACGGCGTTCGTACCGAAAGACGCGTTCGATGTGCTGTGCGTCGGCGCCGC
>JAFZOA010000051.1 GCA_017550775.1 Ruminiclostridium sp.
GCGGGGCTCACTTCCGTAGCCGGGCGAGAGATAGCAGTATTTTTCAGCCTGATCCTTGATCGCGTCAATAATGTCACGGTTGCCGTGACCGACATTAAGGTTTACAAGCTGTGACGACATATCCGTGTAGCGGTTGCCGTCGAAATCCCACATATAGATGCCATCGGCTTTCTCTATCGGGATCGGGTTCAGACCCTTCTGCTTTGACCACGACTGCATATTGTAGGTGCAGTGCTCGTACCTGATCTTTTCGGAAATATTTTCCGGACTCATTGAATATCACTCCTTTTATCGTACATATCAAGCACTTCTTCAACGAGAAATGCAAGTATAAGCGAGCTTTTATCGTTGTCGTCAAGCTCCTTGCCGACGATCTCGCGAATAGCACGCATTTTTATGTTTATCGTGTTACGATGGACTCCTGTTGATTCCGCAACCTCGCTCACGCTTCCGCTGTGGGTAAGGTACAGCCGCAGCGTCTCGCAGTAATCGGCATTGCGTTCAACGTCGAACCTGCGCAGCGTTCCTAAGTTTTCTCTTACGAACTCACGCAGCACATTCTGGTTCTTCACCGCGAAAACGAGCTTCATTATACCGAGTTCACGGTAATGTGTCCGCGGCTGTCCGTGAAGCATCGACATCAGCATCGCCGCATCCGCCTGTTCGTAGGCTTCGCCTGTCTCGGCAAGTCCGTTCACGGTATGCGAGATACCCATATATACGCTTCTGTCCGTGCCGCCGGTGACTCTTTCAAGCTCGCCGCAGAACCGGTCTATCTCCTCGCTGCTGCAATTTTGACGCACCGCAATGAATGACCCGTTATGCATGAACAGTGACGAATGGAAGTTTGAGTGTTTTATCGTCCGCCAGATGCTCATATCCATTGACTGCACCGCCGACTTTGTTACGTTTGTTCCGTTTGATAACACGGTTAAAGAAATCACCGTGTACCGGCTCTTTTCACCGAATTCTGCCCGACTGAACAGCTCGCCATAGTTTTTCAGCGCGGCGGGATCCTTGATAATAGCTCTGAATGCTTCTCCGATCGTGCTTTCACGCTTTTCGTTTCCTATTATCCTGCGGCAGAATTCGTAGGATATATCGACTATCCGGGATGCCCACGGTATAGTGAACAGCGGGAAGTCGTTCTGCTCACAGAACACGATCACAGGCGACGGAACAGCCGTGATATACGGTCCGATATTCACCACAAGTCCCACAGCGCCCTTGGCTTTCAGGCTTATGATGAAATCCTTCAGCCACTCATTGCCGCTGTGAGCTATGCCTGTCGTGAATATCAGCTCGTTTCCGTGCAGGAAATCCGGCACATCGCTGTCCTCAACGATATGAACCCACCGCACCGTGTTTTCCATACCGCCCGAACCTGCTATCAGTCTCATTGAATAGCTTCTTTCGGCATTCTCGCAAAGCTGTGAAAGTGAAATTGCCATAAGCATCAACCTCTCTTGGGCTTTGTAACACGCTTATTTCTGTTTACTATCGCTCCCGCAGGACAGACAAGCATACACAGGTGACAGCCGACGCATTTCGCCGCTTGAAGTCTAGCTTTTCCGTCCTTCATCACGATCGCCTGATGACCCGCGTCACTGCACGAAATAGAACATCTGCCGCAGCCGAGACATTTCCCGCCGTCAAACGACGGATAAACAACGGTCGAACGGTCGAGCATATCCGCCGGTACCATTTTCGGAAGCGCCGCGCCCACAAGCTCGGATATACTCTTTATGCCGTGAGCGGTCATATACGCCTTCATTCCTGCTGTCATATCGTCTATAATACGGTAGCCGTACTGCATCACGGCTGTAGTCACCTGAATATTCCTGCAGCCGAGCAGTATGAATTCGAGCGCGTCGTGCCATGTTTCGATACCGCC
>JAFZOA010000052.1 GCA_017550775.1 Ruminiclostridium sp.
CACATCAAGAACGACTGCGGCATTGAGGCTATGGCGCATATCACCTGCGTGAACAACTCGAAGGACGAGGTGCTCACCGTCATGGACAGCTTTGCCGAGGCGGGCATAGAGAACATTCTCGCCCTGCGCGGGGACATCAATCCGAACGTCCCGCCCAAGACCGATTTCGCGCACGCGAGCGACATGATCTCATTTATCCGCGAGTACTCAAAGTATGATAACATCGGCATCTCCGGCGCGTGCTACCCCGAGGGTCACACCGAGGCGGAGAGCCTTACCGCGGACATTCTCAACCTGCGCAGGAAGGTGGATGCGGGCGCGGAGGAGCTTATCTCCCAGCTCTTCTTCGACAACGAGTTTTTCTACGATTTTCGCGAGAAAGCGGTGCTCGCGGGGATAAATATTCCGATATCGGCGGGCATCATGCCGGTCACAAGCAAGACACAGATCGAGCGCATGGTGACTATGTGCGGCGCGAGCCTTCCGCAGAAGTTCGTGCGCATGGTGACGAAGTATGAGCACCGTCCCGAGGCGCTTATCGACGCGGGTATAGCGTATGCCGCCGACCAGATCGCCGACCTGCTTTCGAGCGGGGTGGACGGCATACACCTTTACACGATGAACAACCCGTACGTCGCGCGAAAGATCACCGACATGATAGGTAAGCTTCTGTAATGCGGGTCAAGGAAGAGGCTCTGCGCTATCTCGGGTACGGTGGCAAGGAGCCGGACGCGGGAACGGCGGAGCTGCTGGACAGGGCGTATAAGGAGCTGTGCGAGGCGGTATCGCCGGGAAGCTGTGTGAAGCTCGTCTATAAGGACGAAGCCGCGCCGCTCCTACGCGGGAACGACATAGAAAAGCACCTCGCCGGAAGCGACAGGGTGATATTCTTCGCGGCGACGCTCGGGACAAAGGCGGACGCGCTGATTCGCACCGCCGAGATATCCAACATGGCTTATGCGCTGGTGCTCGATTCTCTTGCGAGCGCGATGACCGAGGAGTACTGCGACGAGCTTGAGGAAAAGCTCAGAGCGCAGTACGGCGGACATTTCACATGGCGGTACAGCCCGGGCTACGGCGACTACCCGATCGACATTCAACCTGACATAATACGCTTTCTCAACGCGGACAAGCGTATAGGGCTCACCGCGACGGAAAGCAATATCCTGATACCGCGCAAATCCGTGACAGCCGTGATCGGTATTTCCGAGACCGAGCAGAGCGGGGGAGTGCGGGGCTGCGCGGGATGCAATCTTAAAGATACCTGCCGGTACAGAAAGGGCGGTAACAGCTGTGGCAAATGATAAGGTAAGAAAGCTGCTTGAAAGGCAGTATGTGATACTTGACGGCGGCTTCGGTACGGAGCTCCAGAAACGCGGAATGAAGCCCGGAGAGACCTCCGAGATCATGAACTTCCGCATGGCGGACGACGTTACGGCGATACACCGCTCCTACATCGACGCGGGCTCGGACATCATCTATGCCAACACCTTCGGCGCGAACCGGCTCAAGCTCGCAAAGAGCGAGTACAGCACCGCCGATGTTGTTCGCAAGGCGCTGGAGAATGCCCGCCGCGCCGCCGGGGGAACCGACACTGCCGTTGCGCTCGACATAGGACCGCTGGGACAGCTCCTCGAACCGGCGGGAACGCTCGCCTTCGAGGACGCCTACGACATATTCAGAGAGATCGTTGAGGCGGGGCGCGACCTTGCCGACCTCATAATCATCGAGACCATGACCGACCTGTACGAGATCAAGGCGGCGCTGCTCGCGGCAAAGGAGAACAGCGACCTTCCTGTGTTCACGTTCATGTCCTTCGAGAAGAACGGAAGAACGTTTACCGGTACGCTTCCCTCGGCGGCGGCGCTTACCCTCACGGGTCTCGGTTCCGACGCGATAGGCGTAAACTGCTCGCTCGCGCCGGACGAGCTGTACAATATCGTCAGCGAGATCATACGCTACACCGATCTTCCCGTCATGGTGAAGGCGAACGCGGGACTTCCCGACCCGGCTACCGGAGAGTACAGCGTCTCACCGGAGCAGTATGTAAACGACTGCGTGAAGTACACGGAAATGGGCGTGAACATCTACGGCGGCTGCTGCGGAACTACCCCGGAGTATATACGCGGACTGAAAGAGATGCTCGGAACGCACACTCCCGTACTGCGCGGAAAGCGTGAGAGCGTGTCCTCGGTGTGCAGCTACAGCCGCACGGTGGATATCACCTGTCCGAAGATAATCGGCGAGCGCATCAATCCGACGGGAAAGAAGCTGTTCAAGGAAGCTCTCCGGAACAACGACATAAACTACATTCTCAACCAGGCGCTCGAACAGGTCGCCGCCGGCGCGGATATACTTGACGTGAACGTGGGACTTCCCGAGATCGACGAGAAGGAAATGATGATCCGAGTAGTCAAGGCATTACAGGGCATCACCGACCTTCCGCTCCAGATCGACAGCACCAAACCGGACGTGATAGAAGCCGCCCTGCGCGTGTACAACGGCAAGGCGATAGTAAACTCGGTAAACGGCGAGGAAGCGGTCATGGAGCGCATACTTCCGATAGTGAAGAAGTACGGCGCGTCGGTGGTCGGGCTGACCCTCGACGAGAACGGCATTCCCCCGAAGGCGGAGCAGCGCGTCGAGATTGCGGAG
>JAFZOA010000526.1 GCA_017550775.1 Ruminiclostridium sp.
ATGTAGGTCTTCTGATAGACTTCGGCGCACCGCTCGGCAACGGCTTTGATCTCGTGTTCGTATTTACCGGCACCGACGGCAGCACGAAGAAAGTGCCGGCGTCCTACGACAAGGCACTCACCAACAGCACTGTATTCGTAAAGGTCCGCGATCTGCTCACCGAGGCGGGAGTAAGCCCCGACAGCGTCTCTGATTTCCGCATAGTGAACAACGGCGGAGACAGCATAGACAGCGTAGTGATAGGCATGGGAAGAGCCGGTGCGACCGAGCTCAGATTTGAAGCCGCCGCTTCGGAAAGCGACAACGAGCCCAATCCCGCGACCGGCGTTGGTATAGGCTCCGCGGCTCTGCTTGCGGCAGGCGCAGCGGCACTCGGTATAGCTTCAAGAAAACGCGCAGATAAACCGGGGGCTCTGATCTCCGGCTCACCCGCCCCGAAGCAGTAACAGGAGGACTTTTTATCATGAGTGTTATCGGTAATATTCTGTGGTTTTTACTCGGTGGCTTTTTAAGCGGGTTTGCGTGGCTTATATCCGGGATCCTCTGGTGCATTACGATCATCGGTATCCCATACGGCCTGCAGTGCTTCAAGTTCGCCTCGCTTTCATTTTTCCCGTTCGGTAAAGAGGTCGAGTACGGCGGCGGAGCGGTCTCACTGCTTGCAAACATAATATGGATAATCTTCTTTGGTATCGAAATGGCAGTCGGAAATCTGGTACTCGGTCTTATCTGGTGCATCACGATCATAGGCATACCGTTCGGAAAGCAGTTCTTCAAGATAGCGCGGCTTTCGCTCACTCCCTTCGGTGCCAGGATAGTATCGGTATAGTCCGAACCGTCACCCTCGCCCTTGATATCTGACAAATGGTTGTCGTATAACGTCAGGATCTCCCCGGAGTCTGTTCTGAAAAGCTCCGGGGAGATCTTCTGTTGTTCGGGTCTAAAGCCTGACCTGCTCTTGTATTACGGCTCACCGGTTAAAACTGTCCGGTGTCAATTGACATCAGCCTGCTATGGTGATATAATAACATTGGTCATACCTATGTCCTTTGTGGTCGGAGCAAGCCGAAAGGACGCCCCCGCGAAAGCTTACAGGGCTCATCCTGCCGCAGTACCACCGGCGGGTACCCGATATATAAGACGGACAGAAACTGAAACGGATACCTCGGTGTACGGATAAGAGGAGACAGTTAAATGGATAAAAACAAAAAACGGACAGGCAGAAAAAAGCTGTCAAGACAGTATGCCGTCATGGTCTTTGCGGTACAGCTCATAACATCTCTTGCGCTGTGCTTTTTAGTGCGTGCGGAAGCCGTCAATATCTATCTTTCCGCGAAGAACGACATGATCTCCGAGATCCTCGTAAAAGAAGCTGGCGCTTTAAGCATGGATAATTATAACCCTACACCGTCGTGGGAGCTCGATTACTGGAAAGAGCACTATACCGAGCTCGACACAGACGTCGAAAGGTACGATGAAGGATTAACGGAGGAGGAAGAGGATCATCTGTTCGATTTTTCTTACAGCCTGAATGGGGACGAAATAGCAGCCGAAGAATACCTGAACGCCCTGCCGCACGAAGAACAGTTCAGATATGCAGCTTTTCAGTTTTACGGGTTCCTGGAACTTTTCAAAAGAAGATCCGATTATTACGGATACGAAGGCTGCTCCTGCTTTATGGATCTCGGGAACGGGGAGTATATGGTACTTGTCGATCAGGACAAAGACGCTGTTTTTATCAATGATCGTATCTATATCGAGAAGAACAGCGATTCCAAAGATAAGATAATGTCAGAGCTCCGCTCCCATACATATACGGATAATGAGAATACCGAGGTCGGATATGTCCGTACCGACCGCACCGATGAGAACGGAAAGCACCATAAGCTGTATGTGGGGTTCGCGCCGATAGTTTTTGACGGGGAGATAAAAGCCGTTATAACTCTGAACTATAACTATGATTCGTTCGAGGAACGTATCAACGGTATGATAGCCGTTGCTCTGGTGATACTGATATCCGTAAACCTGCTCGTGTGCGTACTGTTTATCCACAGGACAAGAAGGATAGCCGCGAGACCGATATCCTCCATTCAGAACGCCGTCCGCGAGTACATGACCACAAGGGACAGCAAAACGGCGCGCGGCAAGCTTAATCACATCTATTCCGGAAACGAGATCGGTGTTCTCGCCGAGGATGTGGATCAGATGATAGCCGATATAGACCGGCATATCGACGAGATCGAAAAGGCGGGACTGCGGCTCCGTACTCTTACGAAGGAAGTCATGGAAGCTCTCGCAAGCGCAATAGACGCGAAGGACAAGTACACCCACGGTCACTCGTCAAGAGTCGCCGATTATTCGAGAAAGCTCGCGGAAATGGACGGGCTCAGCGAGGAAGAATGTGAGAAGGTCTATTACTCGGCGCTGCTCCACGATGTCGGAAAGATAGGCGTTCCGAGCCGTATCATCAACAAGGAGAGCCGTCTTACCGACGAGGAATACGAGACGATAAAGAAGCACCCCGCACTCGGAGCGCAGATACTCGGCAGCATAAGCGAGTTCCCGTATCTGAGCATCGGCGCGCACTATCATCACGAGCGCTACGACGGACGAGGCTATCCGGAGGGGCTAAAAGGCGAGAATATACCGAAGATCGCGAGGATAGTCGCCGTTGCGGACGCTTACGACGCTATGGCTTCAAAGAGAAGCTACCGCGACCCGATACCCCAGCAGAGGGTGCGCGAGGAGATAGTCAAGGGCTCGGGTACGCAGTTCGACCCCGAATACGCACGGCTCATGCTCCGGCTCATAGACATCGACACCGGGTATGAGATGCAGGAACAGACCGAAACCGGCGAAAGCACCGACAACGAGCTTGTTATCGGTGAATACAGGAGCGCAGTTTCCGATGGTACGCTTATCGACGGCTTCATGACCACTATGAGAATGAGCGTCGGCTCGGACGAGGAAGCCACGGGTATATACCCCTCGCCGTCACTGTTGCTGTTCGACTCTCTTGATGCCCGCGCACACAGCGACGAAAGGGAAATAAAGGATCTGCTGTATTTCGAGTACGGCGAGCTGTGGTTCGACGGTCACGCCGACACCTCGGGAGCAAGAAAGATACAGATAAAGGTCACGGACGAAGGTTCCCCGGATATACACAAAAACGGCGATTACATCATCGAAGCGGTAAGGATAAAGGATCACGCCCTTATCAGGCTTTACAGCAGGAATCAGACTGCGGAAATCACGGTCGCGCTGCCCGACAGCACAAGATTTATGTATATCGGGCTTACGGGAGAGCACTGCCGCTATATCGATGTTGATATAAGCAAGGCGGAGATCGAATGTCTGCCCGGCTATATCCCGAGGATAGCAGACGAGATAAGCTACATAGACGTTCCCGCGGGGGATATACCGAACGTCCAGGTGGACGGCTACCGCACGGCTCATTCCGCCGGAGTGCCGATAACGGACGGACTGCGGCTTACATTCCATGCGAAGAGCCTGCCGACCGCGCGCCTTGTGTGGCATTGTCCGTTCATAGACATATTCTGCTCCGACGACGGAAGCGTGAACGGGGCAAATTACCGCGATCTCGCGTTCATGCGGTTTGACGGCGAATGCTGGGGATGCGACCCGGGCTGTACCGTTGAGCTTGATGTCAGCAAGAATGATGATTTCAAGGGCTGGGACGCATGGAAGGAGTTCGGCAGGAACGGCTTCGATACGACCGTCACATTCTCGGTCAGGGACAACCGTATCACCGTCGCGACCGAGAACGCCGGTATCGCTGTCAGGAACACGGCTGTGATCTCCGGCATTTCCGATCCGGTCTACGCTGCCATAACGGGAGATCAGGTTGCGATAACCGACGTACGTTTGACTGTCAAGTGATGATAAGAGCCGCACACGCAGAGCAGGTGCGGCTTTCGTCGTATCTGCCGCTTCCGGAAGCACCTCCCCGGTACCGGTAATACCCCTTTATTCGCCGCGTTACAGTTTGCACGATTATCGAAAACAACGGCAGATCCCGTAGATAAAGCATATCATGTATTGACAATAAAGCGGAAAAGTATTATAATGTACAATTGGGGAGGAGCGTACTCCGTTTGTACGGGGCGGCTCCGCACACGGTATGGCGGTCTCTTCGCCCGCCGTGACAATACATCGGATCGAGACTGTCCGATGACAAAAGGAAGAATGTATGAAAAAGGACAGTAAGCTCACCATACAGATAGTAGTCCTTACCGCGTTGATGTTCATTGCGATCGCAACAATAAGCAGCATCGCCGTATATGCAGGAAGCAGAGATGCCTATCTTATGGCTAAGACAAACTCCATACAGAAAGACCTTATCCGTGCGGCGGACTATATCCGGGACATTCCCGGAAGCCCGTGGTTCATTGATTACTGGGAAAAACACCCCGTCGATGTTGCCGAGCCCATGACGAGCAGGGAAATGGTATCTTCGTCGGAAAAGCCTCGCTACTTTGAAACGGAAAAGGAAGCGGTGAACTTCTTTGAGGGCTGTTCCGATGTATATAAACTCGCTTTTGCAAAAGAAGCGTACACAAGCTTTGCCCAGTGGCTCGAACGTGAGCTTGATATGTACGATTATGACGGCGTTTATATCATAGATATAAACGATACAAAGGGCGGTTATGTGTTCTTTGAGGAGAGCGGGAACGGAACAAAGAGCAAGCTCGGAAAAGCGTGGGATCGCGACATTAATGAACACACCGCCATACGGAAGCTTCTTTCCTCAAACAACGACGAGACCGTGTTTGAGATAGTGAGACCCGGCGACTTCGTAAGCCAGAACTATTATTTCGGATACAAGCCGATAATGTATAAAGGCGAGATACGGGCGGTCGTCTGCATAACGTACAACTGGGAAAGCTTTCATAAGGATCTTGTAAGAAGCGTTTCGTTCATTATCGCGACCTCGCTTCTGGTAATGCTCGCGGTATGTGCGGTGCTGCTGCTTCTGATAAGGAAGTTTGTCATAACGCCTATCGGAATAGTGCGCGATGCCGTCCGCAAATATATAAAGGATAAAAACGGTAACAGCGCCGTAGGTAAGATCGGCTCGGTAAAGGTCAAGAATGATATCGGCGAACTTTCGTATGATGTAAGCGAGCTTATCCGCAACATTGACGGGTATATAAAGGATATAAGCAAAGCGCGTGACGATATACAGACTCTCTCCGAAGAGGTCATGGAAGCTCTCGCGCGTACCATAGATGCCAAGGATAAGTACACGAACGGTCATTCCGAACGAGTGGCGATATACTCGCGAATGCTCGGTATCAAGCTCGGACTCTCAATAAATGAGCAGAACAACCTGTACTACATGGGCCTGCTGCACGATATAGGAAAGATCGGTATTCGACACGATCTGATAAGCAAGGCGACCGTGCTTACCAAAGAAGAGTACAGCATCATGAAGAACCACACGGTCTATGGGTACGAGATACTCTCAAAGATCGACAGCCTCCCCGAGCTCGCCAAGGTGGCGCGCTGGCATCACGAATGCTATGACGGGAGCGGCTATCCCGACGGACTTGCCGGCGAGGATATCCCGTTCGTGGTAAGAATAATCGCCGTCGCCGACAGCTACGACGCAATGACCTCCAACCGAAGCTACCGTAAGTATCTGACGCAGGAAGAGGTTCGTGCCGAGATCGAAAATAACAGCGGGACTCAGTTCGACCCGGTGGTTGCGAAGGCAATGCTCGATATTATCGACGGAGACAAGAGATACTCGTTCCACGAGTGATATACGGCGTTCAGGCTGTCGACCGCGGAAAGCCGCCGGTATCTGACCCGCAATATGATATTATAATGCCCGGAAGAGCCTCGAATGACGGTGTCTTCGGGCATTGTACGTTCAGGAAGGAAAGGAATGTATGAGTGGACTGAAAAAACGCGTATCGCGTATAGCTGCTTTATCTGCTGTCACGGCGGCCTTGCTGGTGAACTCGGGCGGCTGCGCCGACGGCGGGAAGGGCTATGTGTACTATCTTAACTATAATCCCGAAGCGGACAGCGCGCTCCACGGGATAGCGGAGCATTACACAGAGCTGACCGGTGTGCCGGTAAAGATCATCACAGCCGCGTCCGGCTCGTATCCAAGCACACTCAGCGCGCAGATGAACAAGCCCTCACCTCCCACTCTGTTCGTATGCGGTGATGTCCGCGACATAGCGGATTGGGAATATTACTGCTATGATCTCGGCCGGACGGAGCTTTCCGGCATGATCGGGAATACCGAGCAATGCCTTTACGACCGTGAGGGTAAGATGAGAGCGGTAGGCTACTGCTATGAGGCATTCGGGATCATAGTGAACAAAAGGCTTCTCGCGAAGGCGGGGTATGAAGTCGGAGATATCCGGAGCTTTGCTTCGCTAAAAGCTGTCGCCGAGGACATACATTCCCGGAGCGGTGAGCTCGGCTTCGACGCATTCACCTCATCCGGTCTGGACGACTCGTCGTCATGGCGGTTCAGCGCTCATCTGGCGAATATTCCGCTTTATTATGAGTTCCGTGACGATAATATCACGGAGCAGCCCGCGTCGATAACGGGAAGATATCTCGGTCTTTATAAGAATGTGTGGGATATGTACATAAACAACGCGACCGTTCCGAAGGACAGCATCCCCGACGCTACCGGCAACATGGCGGAGGAGGAGTTCGGCTCCGGTAAGGCTGTGTTCTATCAGAACGGTACATGGGAATACGAAAAACTTACCGGAAGCGCCGGGTATTCAATGGATCCCGGAGATCTCACCATGATACCGATATACTGCGGAATGGAAGGCGAGGAGAATGCCGGGCTTTGCGTAGGCACGGAAAACTACTGGGCAGTGAACTCACAGGCGGGGCAGAAAAACATCGACGCTACCATAGATTTCATGTGCTGGCTCGTGTCGTCGGACGAGGGCAGACAAATGATGTCCGAGCAGTTCGGGGTCACTCCGTTCAAGGGTCATACAGAACCGGAAAATGTCTTCTTCGGCGCGGCAAAGCAATATGAAGACGAGAAGAGATATGACATAACCTGGGAGTTCGGCTCAACGCCCAATAGCACCCAGTGGCGCGCGGGAGTAGTTTCCGCGCTAACAAAGTATTCATGCGGCGGCGGTGACTGGTCGGACGTGGAACGCGCCTTCGCCGAAGGCTGGAGCTATCAGTACAGGATCGAAAACTGCATTTTTGACTGAGGTGACGGAATGAAAACATCAATTACCAACGAGGGCATGAGAAGGGCGCTCATGCGTAGGTTCCCCCTGTTCGTGCTTCCCGTGTTCATCTGCTTCGTTATAAGCTTTGTCATACCGTTCATAATGGGTATATACCTGTCATTCTGCAACTTCAATATTCCGAAGGACGCACAGTGGTCGGGGCTAAGCAATTACCACGCGGTCTTTTCCGATGTGAGCTTCTGGAGCTCATTCGGCAATACGCTGGTATTTGCGGTCGTATCGGTGCTCGCGATAAACATTCCGGCGTTCTTTATCGCCTATGCGCTTACCGGAAAATTCAGGGGTTCCGGGCTTTTCCGTTCGGTATTCTTTATGCCGAACTTAATAGGCGGTGTCGTGCTCGGCTACATCTAGGATCTGATCTTTGACGGCATACTCGGTCTTTTCGGCACATATCTTACCGCCGAGCCCGCCTACGGCTTTTTCGGGCTTGTGATACTTGTCGCGTGGCAGCAGATAGGCTACATGATGATAATCTACATCGCGGGATTTCAGACCGTCCCGCAGGATATGCTCGAAGCTGCGGATATTGACGGCACGACCGGTGCGCAGAAGCTGTTCCGCATTATAATACCGAATATGTTCTCGTCCATATTCATCTGCGTGTTCCTGACGCTCACCAACGGCTTCAAGCTTTTCGACCAGAACCTCGCTCTTACCGGCGGCGCGCCGATAGTTACTCTTGAAAGCGGTGCGCAGGTAAAGACCACAGAGCTTCTCGCACTCAACATATACTCCACATATAACATCAACAAGAACTGGCACGGCACGGCACAGGCAAAGGCAGTGGTCTTCTTTATCCTTGTCGGAGCGCTTGCCGCCGTACAGTTCATCATCCGGAAGAAAACGGAAGGCGGTGATGAGAAATGAAGACCGGAAAGCTCAGGACAGTTGTTTTCGGGATAGTGTCGGTGATATGGCTCATCCCTGCCGTGCTTGCCGTCATGAACTCCTTTAAGACGAACGAAGCGATAAATACCGATCTTTTCGCGCTGCCGGGGGCAGGAACATTCGCGGCGGATAACTATGCTGCCGCGCTCACCTACGGAGACTATCCTTTCTTCGCCTCCTTCGCGTACAGTGTGGTGATAAGTGTGCTTTCCACCTCGCTTATCATTGTCTGCTGCTCAATGGCGGCGTGGTACATAGTGCGCGTTGACAGTGTGTTCTCCCGCATATTCTTCGGTATGTGCATCTTCTCGCTCGCGGTACCGTTCCAGATGGTGATGTTCACACTCTCGTCCACCGCGTACACGATTGGATTGGATACGCCGTGGACGATACCGCTCGTATATCTCGGCTACGGCGCGGGTATGTCGATATTCATGTTCACCGGCTTTATCCGCGACCTTCCGTTTGAGATCGAGGAGGCGGCGAACCTTGACGGCTGCGGACCCGTAAGAACGTTCTTCCTTATCGTGTTCCCGATGCTTCGGCCGGTATCGGTCTCTGTCGGGATCCTCCAGCTCATGTGGGTGTGGAACGACTATCTGCTCCCGTATCTGGTGCTTGACATAACGGAGTACCGGACGATACCGATACACGTCCAGTATCTGAAGGGAAGCTACGGAAGCGTAGATCTCGGCGCGTCGCTGGCGGTGATCGTAATGGCGCTGCTTCCGATCATGGTCGTATACGCCTTCTGCCAGAAATACATCGTGAAGGGAATGACCGCAGGAGCGGTAAAGGGCTGACGCTCTTTGCGCCGCCCGGGACAACAAAAAACTCACTCCCATTGATCGTGGGAGTGAGTTTTCTGTCTTATGCGTTCTATCGTTTGTCTTTGTCTATGAACTCCAGTGATATCACGGACAGACAGGAGAATATAACGATCGAAAGCCCGATGTTGCCCCAGCAGGTAACGATGTTGGTCTGGGTCGAGGAGTACTTGGCCTCGTGGTTATGCTTTCCGCACAGGATCTCTATCTGTTCCTTCTTTCCCGCGTCTTCGAGGTATTGCACGGCTTTATCTACGACCGGCTCTCCGTCTATCTCCACGCCTCGAAGCTTTTCGAGTGCCGTCCATATCGAGGTCATCGGAAGATTGTTGTATTCACCCTGCGCGCACAGTGCGTTAAGTCCCCACTTGGAGACCGAGAAATCGGTTATCTTAAGCGCCACGCCCTGGAGCGAGAAAAAGCCGCCGGAGAATATAAGCTGGAATATCATGAGAAACGGCATTACCGTCATAGCGGTAGTTGTGTTCTTAACGATAGACGATACGAACAGAGCCATCATATCCGCAGCGTATGTTGTAAGGAAGAGCGTGATGCCCATATCCAGCAATACCGAGCCGGTAACGTAGGAGCGGACGGGGAACGAGACCTTTGCGATGTTGAGTATCAGAATGGTGATGAATGTCTGACAGAGGCAAAGGAACGCCTGATATATCATGTGTGCCGCTATGTAAGAGCTCATGTGAAGTCCAGAGCGGTGCTCGCGCTTGATGATCGGCCTCTCGCGGCATATTACCTGTATTGAGTTGAAGAAACCGTTCCAGATGCATATACATGAGATAGCGAACGCTCCCTTGACCGTGCCTTCCATGGAAGTGAAGATCGTGCTCGAGATAACGTAGGACACGAGCCCCGAGATGACCGCCGCCATGGGAAGCACCTTCCAGTCGCTCTGAAAGATGAACATTCTGAAAAGCTTCCCTATGTATATACCCGTCTGACTTATTCTGCCGGAATGTCTGCTGAACCTTGTCATTATGCATTACCTCCTGCCAACGCGAACGAAGCGTATTTTGTGACAAATTCGTCGGCTTTGCCCTCGCCGCCTTCTTCCTTCTGGTTAATGGAGAGAAGGATGTCTTCCATTGAGTTCTTGCCGAAGAATTCGTATGCTTTCTCCACCGGACCGTAGTAAGCAAGTCTTCCGGTGCGCTCCGCGTCCTTTGCGAGGACTATTACATCGTCAAACAGATCTATGACTCTGTCGGGGGTATGTGTTATTACCATAACTATCTTGTTGGTATCGGCAATGCCGCGAAGCCTTTCAAACAGATTGCGTGCGACTACGCCGTCGAGACCGGAGTCCGGCTCGTCGAGAATGAACAGGGTAGGGTAGGATATGTATTCCATAGCGATCGAAAGTCTCTTGCGCTGACCGCCGGAAAGCTTTGACACGAGGCTCTTTTTAACGGCGGTAAGTCCAAATACTTCAAGCACGTCGTCGATGCGCTTTTTTCTTTCCTTGCCTCTGATCGAGGAGGGCAGACGCAGCGACGCGGCATCTGCTATCGTCCGGTAAACCGTATCGTTGCTGCGCATCAGATCCTGCTGCGGAACGAAGCCTATGTCGTACTTCATGCTGTCATAGTCCTTGTAGACGTTGAACTTTCCGAGTTCGATGTCCGCTTCCGCTTTCTCGTAGCCTGTCACAGCGTTCAGGAAGGTGGTCTTTCCCGCGCCGGAGCCGCCGAGCAGCAGTACCATGTGTCCGGTAGGCACCGAAAGGTGGATATCGCGCAGCAGCGTGAACTTGTGGAACGAGTTGATGACGCTTCTTCTGGTGATGTTCACGGAGAGATTGCTTCCGTCGCCGGTCGCGACAATGCCGCTGAGATCGGCGCCTTTGTCGTTCCCGTTATCGACCAGTTCCTCTCTGGGCCGGAAATTTTTGTTGAAGCCAAAGATAAGATAACATATCGGATCTGCAAGCAGCCATACAACTATCCAGTATTTGCGTTTGTTGAAAGCTTCACACAAGCCGCCGCACACTCTTATCATATAGATAAGGTTCGGGATACACAAAAAGATCTCTATCAGTGAGAGCAGTATTGTGAGATCGTATTGATCATCCGGCATCAGAGCACCAAGGATCTCCACAAATCTTAGCAGCGTCTGGTATAACATGAACGCAGCGCCTTCTTTTTGCTTGCCGACGCACTCGCTCAGCCAGTAAAACCTTACGAAAGGTATCAGAGAGTACCATGGTTTGCGTCCGAATTTCTTGAAGATCATCCACAGTCCGAGAATGCAGCAGATCTCGGACACAATGCTGATAATGATGTTGTCCAGGAACATATTTTTCTCCTTGCCTGTTTTTTGCATAGCCGATTGTAAAATTCTTAAACAGATATGAATAGAAAACTTTTTCCAATTTGGAAATTTAAATTATATCCGCTTTCGTGGTATGAAGGTTTTATTTTCGTATCTCTCACCTCCGGAGGCGGTGAGAGATACATCCCGGTTTTTACAATCACCTATGTTTTTCACTGTTCTGAAGGTACAGCGGTCTTATCGTGAACAGCGGTATAGCATAAGCGAGACTACGCACTATTATTATAGTGGATTTGAAACGATTTGTCAACAGAAACCAATACAATTGGCGGAGAATGTGATATAAGGAACGGATGTTTCAAATGTGAAACCGACTGCTTGTGAAATGTGTACAAATATCTGAGCGGTTTCGGCTGTAAACAAGGCGTTTATTGCACAAAATATTACATAAAATGCGGTTTTTTCTTTTCGGACGCTTGAAAAAACGGCGGATACAGTGTATAATATACGGCATACGGACATAGTGGCAGTAACGATGTAACGGGTGTGAGTATATACTGTTATGGAAACGATGATTAAAGATTGTGCAGGATAACGGCTAAAGATGCAATGCAAGCGACGTGCAAGATTAAATCAGCGGTTCCTTAATAATATGACGAATTTTGCATTGTTATCCTGCTGTTTTTTGTAATATGACAGCATTGACAAGCGCCCGATATGATGTTATAATATCATTATTGTCCGGCATAGCCGCTTGTCGGCTGAAAGAACGGACAGAGCCGGGATAAATGCTCCCTGCTTAACAAACCTCAATGAAAAGGAGAATAAACATGAAGAAAACTATCAAGTTCATTGTTGCGATAGTGCTTTCCGCGGCAATGGTGCTCGGCATCGCATCTTGCGGCGGCGGCAGCGGTGTTGACATGAACAAGATCAAGGGCGACTGGAACGTAAGCACGATCTGCGGGCTTTCGACATCGGAATTTGCTTCCGCTATCGGATATCCGGAGGTATTTGTTCAGAAGCAGTACAACTTCACAGACAAGGAAGTATCCATAAAGACTGTCACGACCGACGGCTACAGCGTTACCTCCACAGGCTCCGTTGCAGTAAAGGCTGACGGCGTCGAGGGCAATATCGCCGGCACAGTGATCGGCTTCAAGCTCAACGCGGACAACACCCTTTCCTACTCCGTAACAGACGGCGTTACACAGTACGACTACGTTCTCAAGAAGGGTACATACGATCTTGAAGGTCAGTATATCGTTCTTACCGGTATAGCTGTTGAAGGAACAAAGAGCACAAGCGATGTTCCCGCAAACACCCTCTCCGGTGCAGTTTCGGATTCCAAGTCCGGTGCAGTCTCCAATGAAGCTACCGCAAAGGTAGGCAAGGGCAAGTCCGGCAACGGCGGCGATAACGGCAGCAACGGCGGCAACGGCGGCAAGTCCGGCAACAACGCCGGCAAGAAGAAGGTAAAGAAGCCTGTTAAGAATGCAGCCGGCGCTGTACTCTACTATGTAGAGGAATACATCGACGAAGACGATCTTGAGGCAGCTCTCCTTGCGGGCGCTATCCTTGATGAACTTG
>JAFZOA010000527.1 GCA_017550775.1 Ruminiclostridium sp.
CAGCGCTCTCCATTCGCTACGCTCATTCCGAGCGCTGGGCTTCCTGCTCATATCATTGGTCTGTTTAAAATGGACTATTTTTATTCTAGCACTACCGTGCTCGAAGTTGCTGCTCAAGCATATCCCGCCGACATTTATGGCAGGACTTCTGTATCTCGGCGCAGGTATCGGGGTTGGTGTGATATACATTTTTCATCATAAAAAAGAAAATGCGAAAGAACGTCTGAATAAAAAAGACCTTCCATATACGATCGGAATGGTCGTGCTTGATATTATTGCGCCGATATTGCTGATGATCGGCATTAACACCGGAACTTCAGCGAATGCATCTTTGCTCAGTAATTTTGAAATAGTAGCGACTACCGTTATTGCGTTGATGCTTTTCGGGGAAAAAGTCAGCGGTCGTTTGTGGGCTGCCGTAGTGCTGATTACGTCGTCAAGTATCATACTCTCATTTGGTGGTAGTGACAGCCTTTCATTCTCTATCGGTTCTTTGTTCGTTCTTGGTGCCACAGTCTGTTAGGGGGTGGAAAACAACTGTACCCGCAGCATCTCGGATGATCGCAGACTGCGAGGCAGGAAAAATCGAACTTGTCATCACCAAAGAAGTATCCCGCTTCGCAAGAAACACTGTTGATACACTTTGCTTCACGCGAAAGCTCACGGCGTTAGGCATAAGAGTCATTTTTATGAATGACGGTATCGACACCAGTGATAAAGACGGCGAGCTCCGCCTGACGATTGTGGACATGTCAAATAGTAACGCATCTCCAAGCAGCCATATTCGTGAAAAATAGCATCTCCAATCCGCATAAACCGTAGATTGGAGATGTTTTTATTGTCCCATAACACTCGCAGCCCATTCTTGAAGTTCGTGGCTGAAACCTTCGAGATCATTAAGTGTGATAACGCCTTCTTCCAGAAGATAACAGATGTTTTGTTTCATGTAAGTTCGGCTATCGCGCACTATGATATCAGTTTTTCTTGTAGCTTTCTGTAAACTGTCGTATAGCTCCTGAATACGGTCGGTTGCAGAAGTGTCGGAAGCCAGCAAATCGCTGTATTTCTTACAGAGCCTTTCCATGTAATTCTCAATCCAAACGCTTCTGAGCTCCCTGTATATTTTCCAGTCGGATTCTATAAATTCGTAATTGTTCATGCGCTTTTCTCCGTTAGGTTTATTATTCAGCAGCCTTTCTGATCTCCAAATTAACCTCTCTGAACACGCCTTGTTCCTTGTAGTCATCGTTAATGTGGTCGATCTCGGCTATCAGCTCACGGCACTTCTGCATATCATCCATAGCATAATACACATCAAGCAGGCAGTTCAGAAGTTCCGCTTGCTTGTCAATGTATGGCAGCTTGTTGGGATACTTCCGGCATATTTCTACTGCTTCGGTCAACTTTGCCGCAGCCGCTTTCAAGTCATCGTGATAGTACAGACAGTTCGCCGTGGGGATATGGATTATGTCGATGATCTCAAGGTCTGTCGGGACTACCTTTTTCGCTATCTCGGCCGCCTTATCGGTGAATGCCTTTGTCCGCTCCGCATCCGGAAGAACAAGAGTAGAATACCAAGCTGACGTCATATATAAGTAACATCGGTTTTCGCTATACTCCGGCTCATCTTCTATCAGTTCAGCCGCTGCATCTAACAGCTTCGCAGCGTCCTCGTGATAAGCGGGATCTATCCGTATGAAGATATTTGCGAGCGAAAGATAATACCCAGCGAGATACTTTTCTGTATCAGGATCATCAGATTCCTGCATTTCATCGATAGCCTGTTCCATTGTCTCGATAAGCAGTTCTATCGGCTCTGCTTCTTCCTTGTTATATGGAACATAGGCTCCGTTTATCAGTGTGTCATAATAACAGCCGACCATATCGTAGTACATACCCTTGATGAAATGCCGCGGGTGTAAGTCTGCATAAATCTCCGCATACTTCAGCACCGTCATTATTTGTATGGCATTCGATGTTCCAACATAGATATCTATGACATTCTTATGCAGTCTCATAACCGCCTTGTCGCTTATTGTGTCAGCCCACGTCAGATTACACATTGTTTCAGCAATAACAGGATGAACACGAATACGCTCGTCCGCACATATCCAACCTTCGCGGTGCAGCTCTTTGAGTGTTTCGATGTCAATAGTCTTGATAATATTCACAATCGTATCTGTATCAAATCCGCGAACATCGAACAACGACATTGTTTTCAGCGCCATAAGCTGCTTATCCGACAGCCGGCTCGCATCAAACAGTGCGGTGATGATAGCTGACATCGTATCGTAAACTTCCTCGCCGTCCTTGTAATTTCCAATCTTGTTGTCCGAGAATTTAGAGAATCCGTTCGCTTTTATCAGGTCAAAAGCCGTGCTGAAATCATATTTTCCTGCGGCAATCTGTCGGGCGATAAGTTCAAGCACGAGAGTATGACCCTGCACGAGATCAATTATTTCCTTAACGCAGTCTGACTCCGCAGCCTGTAATTTTCTTCCGAGATTGAGTTCTATCAGACTGTGTATATCACTGTTCTCCGTTATAGTCCCAATCGTCAATACAGCAAAGCTGTTTGTCGGGAGCTGCCGCCGTGTAACCACTATTGTGTCGTATTCACAGTCGAGGATTTTCTGCAAATCCTTGTTCAGCATATCGGTTTAATTATCAATTACAAACAGCACATTTTTATCAGCGCAGATATTTTTGAAGCATTTCAGCTTTCGCTCGAAATACTCGTCGAGAGTCTCATTTTCCTGTCGTTGCATGGTGCTGATCTGAATCTGCATATCGTCAGCGAACGTAAACCGGAGATCATTCTCATATTCAAGATATACGATAACATCATACTCCGCAGTTTTACTGCTGATGTAGTTCCTGACAAGCGTACTCTTCCCGATACCACCAATGCCGTTAATGAACAGGACACGATTGACCGAAAGCATCTCGGAAATGCTGTTCATTTCACTTTCTCTGCCGACAAATATCGGTGATATAGTTGGGAGACGCGGAATAATATAGTCCTTCTTTGCGAACTCGCAGACTATCTTTTCAAGTATGCGTATAAGCTGACCTGCATCGCTGTATCTGTTGGATGGTGACGAGCGCAGAGTATTTCGGAACAGCTCCGTAAACATATTGCATATATCAGTTCGGATAGCATATTTACGGAATTCCCGCTTGCATTTGTCGAACGGATATTTGGAGAAACCACGGTGCTCGCTTTCTATGGAGTGCCTGCCGAACAGCAGGAAAAATGCAATCTCACCGATAGCGTAAATATCACTAGATTCGGATATTTTCTCCGCAGAATACGGATTTATTTGTTCCGGTGCAGCCCAATCCCGCGTATATGAATACGCCTTCTGTTCATCGTCTCCGGAAGTCTCGCGAATACTGTCGAAATCTATAAATTCAACGAGCTGAGTTATCGTATCGTTTGCCGCATTCTGCAATACAAAGATGTTTTCGGGCTTGAGGTCGAGACAAAGAAGCCCAGACTTGTGGTAATAATCGACAGTCTTGGCTATGGTCAGCAGTATCTCCATGTATTGCTGTCCGGATAGATTTATCAGCTTATTCAGCGTTTTTCCGTTGAAAATCGCAACATCGGAATACGCAGTCCCGTTTGCTTCAAAGATGTGACATACGGGCGGTGTCTGATTCGTCAGCGACGAAAGCTGTCGTATTTTGTTCTGCTGTTTTGCAGCGTCCATAAATCGTTCTTTGCCACTCCCTAAATCATCTGTCTTATCGCCGTGCGGAGTGTACTCTTTCAGTATGCATTTAGCTGTATGGTCGCCATAATTGCATTCCGCGATATATGCGGTAGTATTCGCGCCCCTGCCAACAATGTCAACTATCGTGTACTCTCGTTCATCGGCCATTAGCACATAACCGAGATTTAATGTTTTATCCATTGTATCGACCTCCTTTCCTAAATAATAGCACATCCAAGGCGGCAATTATAAAAACGGATTCAATGTTCGTTCACATAATAAAGCGTTCCGACCGGATCGTAGGAATTGGCACAATACAGTATCAGGCAATCAAACGGATGACGCTCATATATTGGAGCAAATCCGCACTCATAAAGGTCTTTGTTGAGCGCCGCGTGAAAGTCAAGAATGTTCTTGTGAATATGCTTTTCATCAATATTATCCGCACCGTCGTAGAAAGTGTACAGCTTCAAGAGCATAAGTGTTTTCCGCAGCAGTTCGTATGTTACGCTGTCGCCGTTGATTATCTTTCCGAGAGTGACATCGTTCGGCAACGATTCCGTAAACTGTTTCGGGAGCTTTCTGTCTTTGACTTTTCTTCCTGAATGTTGGTAGGTCTGCCCGAGAAGCTCGAATATCGTTTTGCTATTAAGCCGTTCGCGGACGAGCATATCGCTGCTTTCGATTTTGCCGTTGCGCATTATCGTATCTTTTACGATCTCTATCTCGTCATTGATCTTCTTCCGTGCGACCTGAAACTGCTGCTCATTATCGTAACAATGCGACGACAGATATTGCAGGAATTTCTCATCATCGTCGGTTTTAAATATGTAGTCCCGTATCTGTGAAGTCTGGGTATGTGCGTTTTCCTGCGGCACGAAGCACTTTGATCCGTCAAGCATTTTTCGAGCTGTAGAATACGGTTTGTTGTGATAGAAGCAGTAGAGATAAACCGCGTCAAGCTTGCTTTTGCAGTTGAACGGTATTGTCAGATAGTTCTTGATGAAGAATGCTGTGGTCTGCTTATAGTCCATTTCAAGAGCATAGCAGAGATCATAATTATTCTGCCGGTTGGTAAGCCCGGGTACTGTTCCGCGAATCCAGTTTCCTACCGCTTTCGGAAAATCTGTTCCGAGTGTCTCCTTGAAACGTCGCTTTACTTCTGTAAGCATAACATCGGAATCGGATACTGTACAAGGCGTTCCGAGCTCTGTCAGCCGCGCCGATAGGCCTTCAAGGAACACTGGACGCGCTCCGAGTTCAATAGCACGCTCTATGCCTTCGATGACATCTGTTGCATCATTAGCCTCAATCGGAGTTCCGAAGCATATTTCGCTGAAAAGCATATCGGTCTCGCTGTCGCGAGTCAGACTAACCTGTTCTGTATTCATCCGATCACCCTCTCTGTCTTTAATTATACCATTTGCCGATACCGTTGTCAATTATTATATCATGTACGAATACGGCATTATAAAAATGGATTCCGCAGCTCGTTGGAATCCATTTTTATATTAGCAGAACAGAGTGTGATATACTGTACTTGTAAGGCAGAAAGCCAATTCTACACAAGGAGGTCAATGACTATGGCACATATTCTTAAAGGCGTAATAATGATAGCGGTTACGATAACCGTATGTCGCACGATTCTGTCGGGCTGCAATTGTAGCTGTGGCTGCGGTTAAGGAGGTGTCTATATGAATAACGCAATGAAAGGCATCATCATTCTGGCTGTGATAATCTATATCGTAAGTCCTATAGATCTTGTACCGGGACCGCTTGACGACCTTATCGTACTGCTTCTCGGCATCGCAGCCAACAAGAAAATTTCATCAAACGACTACTTTGAGGGGGAATAACACTATGAAAAAGACAGCAACATTATTAACAGTATCGGCTCTGATTCTCGCGCTCTCCGCGTGCGGCAACTCAGCACCTGCGGCTACCACAACGGCAGCAAGTGAGCAATCCGCAGTCACGACCGCAAAAACCGAGGATAAGGAAGCAACTACCACAGAACAGACGACAGCACCGGAAGAAACAACGACTGCCGAGACCACGGCAAAGCCTGTCGAGAACAAGGCAGGGTTTAAGCAGACCGCGACCATTGAAGAAACCGTTCTTATTGACCAAGACGGAATTAAGGTGACCGCAAAGGAGCTTACATACTCCAAATACGCCGCGAGCATTGAACTTGCACTCGAAAACAACAGCGATAGTGACATTAAGCTGATGAGCGGTACGCTCGGCTACAGCTGCAATTCCGTTAATGGCATAATGTTCAGCGGCGGTTACTTTAACTGCGAACTGAAAGCAGGCAAAAAGGCGAAAGAAAGCCTTTCTTTCAAGTATGACGAGCTTATGCTGTACGGAATCGACGAGATTGCGGATATAGAACTCGGCATCTATTCGACTCCCGGAAGCCTTGACTATACTTATTATCCCGTATCTCAGATAAAGACCTCTGCCGCAAACTCTTATGACTACGATAATACGAAATTCCGCAAATCTTTCACAAGCAGCGATATGCAGACCAAACTCGGTTATACTCTGAAATATTCCGCTGAAGATAAGCTCTACGATGTTGACGATGTGAGCATCGTTTCGGAGATGTTAGTCGAAAACAAGGACGGCGATTCAACTATAATTGTTGAGGCACAGAACGATTCCGCATATCAGAGCAGACTTATAGTCAATGATATTTTCATTAACGGTATTAAAGTAAACAGTTCCCGCTGGACAAGCGAACTTATCAATCCCGGCAAGACCGCTATGATAGATGTTGATCTTTCCTCGGTGTTCCATAAGTCGTATTGGGAAATGTACGGAATAACAGAGGTCAAGAATGTGAAGCTTGGTATAGGACAGTCCGATATGGAAGGTAAAAACGAATCACAACCCGAAACCATTGAGATACCTATTTCAGGTGGAGCTGACGATGCCGATACTTCCGGAACCGTCGCTTACGATGAGGGCGGTATTCGCATAATCTACAAGGGTGTTGCGGGCGGCAAGTACGATTACGACGACAGCCTGTATCTGATGTTTATTATAGAAAACACAAGTGGTAAGACGAGAGTAATAGATGATGACTATAACTCCTTCTCGCTCAACGGCTATATGACAGACAGCTATATTTACAGCTCAACAGTCGGAGACGGAGAGTGTGAAGAGTGGAAGATCGAGCTTCCCGAGCGTGCTCTCGATGATGCCAGCGTTAAGAAACCCGAGGATATAGAAGAAATCGAGTTTGGCATTGAAGTCCGCGACGAGAATTGGAGCAATAAGAAGGAAGGAACGGTTGTGGTAAAACTCGGATAAATGGCTTAGATAGCACAGCTCATCACTTTGATTGGCTGTGCTATCAATTTTAAAGAATATGTATGTATGTATTCTGAACAAATTAAAGCGAGAAAATTGTGCACAATATACGATTTGCTCTTTATGCTATTGAGATTGTTCGTGAAAAGTGATATAATATTATGGATAATACACTTATTTATAATACATTATAGAATGAAGGTTGATTTATATGGCAACGATAAAAATAATCAGCAATCCATATAACAAGAGTTTATCGTATTTGCTTTATAAAGAGCAAACGCAAAGCTGGGATTATATTGGTCGGGATAGCATAAATAGTAAGCTTCGAGAAACGGACGAGGCTAAGTTTTTCCTGCCTTTCAGTATAAAAGAAATTATAGATACAATAATTAAGGAATACTATACAGGTGAAGATAGGGTTACCCTTGTTTTTGAAGGTACTACAGATGAGTATGCCGAAGCTGAAAATATTTGCACGGACGAAGAAATATCCGAAAAGATAAACCTTGTTAAATCTAAATATTTTTTGGAAAATGCCAGAGATATTCTCGATCAGGCAAAAGCAATATTTGATACTGTCCGTCCGATAATTAAAAATATAGTTAAGGATGATCCTAACATCTCTAAAGGCCTTGAAAAAGTATCCGATGCGCTTAAAGATATAATACCGATTTGTATCTTTGGCAACTATAGCGCTGGTAAATCCACATTCATCAACTCTTTGATTGGTTATGAGATACTTCCGAGCGGCGGCGATCCAGTAACATCTAAAATCTATGAAATTAAACGCTCTTCACAACCGGACAGAGCGAAAGTTGTCTTTGGATACCGAGAAGAACACTTTGAATTGCTTTTTGATGATAGGGAATGCCATGTCAGAGACGGTAATAAAGATGCTGATATTATAAAGGAAATCTTAACAGCCATCTCAAAATCAGAGGAAAACTGCCTGTTCGTAATGGTAAACATTGCGATAGAAATACTAAACTCGTTTGAAAAAAGAGATAAAAATGAAACCGTTATCAGTAATGTGATTAAGATTGAACTTCCGTTCTGTCAGAACGGAATACTTGGTCATTCACATAATGAATTCGTTATTTTTGATACCCCCGGCTCTAATTCTAACAGCAACATTGACCACGAACAAGTACTTAAATCATCTTTGGAAGGTTTCTCTAACGGTATCCCTGTATGGGTTTCCGGTTACGATTCTATTGATAGCACCGATAATGCTCATCTTTGTGACATGCTGTCACAAATAGAAGCTCTTGACAAACGCTTTACTATGATAGTTGTAAATAAAGCTGATTCGACCGAGTTGCCTAAAAACGGTTTCAAAGATGAAGATATTACTGCTCTTTTGGAATATGAATCTGTCGAAAAGATGTATTCGAGCGGTATATATTTCGTGTCATCAGTAATGGGCCTTTGTGCCAAAAATATAGAAGGTGTAATAAGCGATTATCTTCTTGATGTCTTTGACGAAAAAGAAAAGAAGTTTTCTGATCCAACAGCGAGATCGTATAAAAAGCTCTATGAATATAACATCATGCCGCCGCAGATGAAACAACACGCTGTGGAATATTCGCTTGCTTGTGATAATAATATTTATGCCAACAGCGGTTTATACTGCGTTGAAATGGAAATGGAGCAGTTTGCAAGCAAGCACGCGGCATATAATAAATATCAGATGGTATATATATTCCTTAAGAGCATAATCGATGAGACAGCACGTAAAATAAGTGAGAAAACAACAATTCTTCAAGGGATAAAAGAAAAACTGGAAGAGGAGTTTAGCACAAAGGAAAAAGAGCTTATTGAGCAAATTAATAAAGAAACCGACACTTCTTTTCAGCAGTATAAGTTTGAATCAGTTGAAAACTTAAAGGCATTTATTAAAAATTGCTTAAATTACGAAACTACTGTCGAGGCACTTGATAAAATAAACGATAGATTTACAAAAGAGGGAGAACAGGAAAGCGGATTTGATTCTTATGAAGATGATCTGGATAAAGCCAAAAACAATTTGTTCGGTAAAATTGCCGAAAACAGTCAGAAATTGTTTACAGGTAACATTAGTAATGTTTTGGGAAACCTAAAAAATCTTGCAGAAGATATTGCTAGCGAATCAAAAGAAGTTCATCAGAAAAAGGAACAAAAGGACTCCGCCCGAAAGCAGATTGATAAGAAAGCCTCCGATGGATTATTGACAGAAGTAGTTGGATGGTACAAAAGATATTTTGTTGATGCGCAGAATAGACTGATAGAAAAAATATCTGGAGATTGGCAGATAAAGGCAAATGAATATAAGGAGATGATGCTTCATATTATTCACGACAGTGATTCAATAACAGAACAACAGCGCATCGAAGTATCGGATGTTATTATGAATTTTCAACCTTTTGTGTTCAATGATGATGCTGATATGATTTTTATTAAAGAACGATTCCTGCAAGGAAAATTTTTCGGAATACATTTCGTTGACTCTGAGAGGCTTAATACACGCAGTCTTGCTCGTGCATACAATTCAAATATAAAAAAGAATATTAATGAAATGTCAATTTTGATTAATAACAGTTATACTTTAAGCTTTAAAGGATGGCAGGAGATGTTAAGAGAAGCAATAAATACGAATATTAGAACATACAATCCCAAACTTCGTCGAATAGGAAAAGAAATCGAAGAAGAAAACGAGAAGATATTTGAATTACAGATGAATCAGCAGACTATTACAAATTCATTTAGAATTATCGAGGAAATGATGGCTTGGAAATCGCTTGAACAGGAGATGTAATCTATGGGTTTAAAGAATGTTGTCCAGCGGGTAGCTGACAAAGCTGCAAACCGTGTTGCAAAGCTTTCCGCATTAAGCTCGGAACAAGTTCAAGCGGTACAACTTTTAAGAGAAGATTACCTGCTTGAAATGCCTGATCCTACGGGTGCTACCATTACCGAAAGAATGATGGCGGCGAGCAGCATTGAGATTTTTAATGCTTATCTTTCTCAGATAAAGGAACTTTATTTACCTATTGAGAAAGAAGCGGAG
>JAFZOA010000528.1 GCA_017550775.1 Ruminiclostridium sp.
AGCTGCTCCACCATTTTGAGCTGGGTCATTACGCTCGCGTCCGTGATCTCGGAGCCGTCGTCGATAAGCAGAGTCCCCGCCGGAGCGTCCTCCTGGAGCTCGATCTCAACGTTGTCACAGCTGTGGAAAACGTCCTTAAGAAGCTGCTCGTCTATTTCGGCTTCCTCGCTCACGTCGAGCTTGGAAAGCGTGATCTTTACGGTCTTGCTTGCCCTGTATTTCTTGCCCGCCTCGTGTATCATGCGGGTGATTATTCCCTTTTCCTTCTGGGCGAGCGCGCCGAGGGTAACACGCTGCGCTATATCGAAGATCGTGTCAAAGAGCTGGCGCTCGTACTGCATAAGAAGCTCGCTCTTGTCGGCGGTGACCTGCTCGGACAGGTTCTTGAGATCCATGAGCGTGTCCTTGCACTTTTTCAGCGCCTTGACGTACCCTTCCTCATAGCCCTGCTTCACGCCCTCGTCGTAGCCGCTCTGCTTTGACTCGGCACCGAGCTTTTCCGCCTCGGCCTTCGCGTCCCGGAGGATAGTTTCCGCCTCGCTTCTCGCGTCGAGAATGGTCTGCTCCGCCATTTCCTTGGTCTTTTCGTATATTTCGGAGGCTTTAGACCGAGCCCGCAGGACGAACTCCTCCGACTCCTTCTCGTACTTCGCGCGTATGGACTCATACTCCGCGATAAGGCGCTCGCGCTCGATACGCGCTTCCTCCGCAGACACGCTCTTTGTGTCCGCGCTGCCTTCGCCGCCGTCCTCGACTGATTTTGCCGAGTCTGCGAGCATTTTCTCCACCGCCGCGTGAGCTTTGGAGTTCCTGTCGTTGTATCTCTGTATCTCCGCTATCTTCTGCGCATTGGGGTTCTTGCCGTAAATGGTCTTCATTACCGGCTCGTCGGTATCAAAGCTGTTGACATACACATAGCCCGTGCCGATACCGCCCTTGATAACAGTTCCCGCCATTCCGGCATTTCCCCCTTTCTACGGATTTTACGGAGTGAATTACGCGATGATCTCGTCCTCTCCGCCCTTGGAGATAGTAAGCTTGCCCTCGTCTTCAAGACGGCGTATGATAGCAACGATACGCTGCTGAGCCTCTTCAACGTCGCGCATACGGACATTGTGCAGGTACTCAACGTCGGTCTGGGTGGATTCCTTGTTACGCGAGGACATATTCGCGTAGATGACCTCCGCCACCTCGGCGGTAGAGCCCTTGATCGCAACGGCAAGGTCTTTCGGATCGACCTCGGTGATGAACGCCTGTATGGACATGGAGTCGAGATTGACGATGTCCTCGAATACGAACATTCGGGAACGGATATCGTCCGCAAGCTTCGGATCGCGGAGATTCAGCTCGTCGAAGATGTACTTTTCCGTCGAACGATCGACCTTGTTGAGTACGTCGGCTATGTAGTTTACACCGCCGACCTCCATGTTCTCGGTGGTGACGATGTTTGCGAACTTCTTTTCGAGCGTCATTTCAAGGCTCTTTACAACGTCCGGCGACGCGGACTCCATTTTCGCGATACGTTCAACGACCTCGATGCGCATTTCCTTCGGAAGCTCGGCGATGATAGCGGAAGCCTGATCGCTGCGGGCGTATGAGAGTATGAGCGCGATAGTCTGGGGATGCTCGTTCTGAACGATAGCGAGCAGGTTTTTATAGTCCGCCTTGCGCACGAACGCGAAGGACTTGGATTTGAGCTGCTTGGTGATCTTGTCGAAGAGCGATGCCGCCGCCTGCGGTCCGAACGCTTTTTCAAGTATCTCACGCGCGTACTCGATACCGCCCTCGGAGATGACCTTCTGGGTAAGGCATACCTCATAGAAGTCGTTGAGCACGTCGGTAACGACCTCGACGGGGAAATAGTCCATTTTAGCGACTTCAAGAGTAAGCTTCTCGATCTCATCGTCCGAGAAGTACTTGAAAACTCTCGACGCGTTCTCCGCACCGATCGCAGATATAACCATTGCAGCCTTTTGCATCATGTTTATTTCGCCGGGACCCTGAGGCGCAGCCTGTTGCTGCTGTTGCTGCTGTTCAGCCATTTATACGGTCTCCCTTCATGATATATGTATCACTTTTCGCTGTTCATCCAGTTCCGGATAAGCTGCGCCACGACCTCGGGGCTTGCGTTTGAATAGTCGCCGAGCTCTTTTTTGAGCAGCTGATCCTTGCTTTTCTTCATACTTTCGTTAAGGCTCACGATCTCGCGATCCCTGTCATCATAGTCACGATACGGTCTGTCCGCCATATTCATGTCTCCTTATCATTCGTCGCCTTTCATCCATGTGCGTATGAGCTGTGCGACGATCTCGGGGTTGCTGGTCGAGAATTCGCGGATCTCCTTCTTGAGCAGAGCGTCTCTCGTAGCCTGATTGTCGTCTCCCGAGAGGCTCTGGAGCTCGAAGTCGTAATCTTCTCCGTTTTCCGCTCTTCTGCGTATCTCTTCCTCGTCATAGGTTATATTGGCATTGGTCACGGTAGAGCCGGAGGAAGCGGCGACCGCAGCCGCGCGCCTTGCCTTCAGTCTCTTCTTGCTGGAGCCCGCCGCCACAAGTGCGGTTATGAGCAGTACTATCAGCAGTACGCCGAGAGCGATGATGATGAATACGAGAGTATTTCTGCTGCCGGTCACTATCACGCCGCCGTCGCCCGTAGTATCGCCCGTTCTGTCAAGGGTGAAGTTGGTGGGTATGAACGAAACCTTCTCGCGGGAGGTGCCGATAGCGTCCGCTATGAGCTTTGCCCAGTCGTCGATGTTCGCCTGTGTGAAGTTCTCCGGGTCTCCGTCAACGATGACCGAAGCGGAGATGTTGTCGTAGCTGTAACCGTCCTTCTCTATCTGTGTTATCGCCTCGTTTACGAGGTAATGTATGTCTCTCTGGGTCTCGTAGTAGAACTCGTCGCCCTCTCCGATACGGAGCGTCGGATAGTCCGGCGAGATATCCGCGTTGACCGTGGTGCCCACAAGTCCTCCGTCCTCGGCATTTCCGCCGCCTGCGGAGACGTACTTCTCGTCCTGCACCATACCGCCCCTGTTGCCCTCGGAATCCACGGACGGGGTATATTCGGTGATCTGCTTTACCGTCGGGTCGTAGTTGAGCCGCACGTCAACGCCTATGCGGTAGTCGGGGAATACCTTCAAAAGCAGGTCTCCGAGCTTTTCGTTGAGTATCTCGCAGATCGTGTTCTGGAATTCGAGTCTCTTGTAGTAGAGCACCGTCTCGTCCTCGTTCTGAAGCGCCATTGCCACCTTATCCGTGGTGAGCAGCTCGCCCGTTCCGTCGGTGACGGTGATGTTTTCTTCTTTAAGTCCCTTTACCGCTGTTCTGATAAGGTTGTAGATGCCCTCAACGGTATTTACGCTGAGCGGGCGGTTGGTGTTTACGACTACGGACGCGCTGGGCTCGTCGCGGGTCGTGGATATGACATAGTTGTTGTCTGCGGGGATATTGAGTATTACAACCGCGGAGTCAACGCCGTCGAACATCGCGAGGGTCGCGCGCAGGTTCTCCTGTAGCTGCTGCACCTGCTTCACGCGCTTGTCCGACTCGGTGGAGAACATTCCCGTGCCGTTGTCCCAGATATCGTAGTTGAAGGTGGACTTCGGGTACCCCTTCATGCTGAGCTGGGCGCGAAGCGTTTCGACCCTGTTCGCGGGAACAAGTATGTCTCCGTTGTTGTCGAACCGCACGTCGGTCTCACCGAGCTCGCCCTGAAGGACGGTGATGATCTCGGTGGTCTCCTCGGCGGAAGCGCCGCTGTAGAGGACCGCGTAGTGAGTTATGGAGTTTATGATGATAAGGACGATCAGAGATACTATCACGACGGACGCGATAGATATCACCGCTATCTTTATCTTCTTATCGAGAGATGTCCAGCGCGTTTTTACCGTGCCGAAAAACTTCACGATGACTTCTTTAGCTTTGTCCATAAGTAAGATGCCCCGAAGGGTATGTCACTCCTTTATTCCAAGGGTATTTATATTCTGTATGTGTTATTCCGGTTTACGCAGCTCAGATGCTCATTCTCATTATCTCGTTATACGCATCCACGACCGCATTCTTGATGTTCACAAGAAGCTCGGTGGACAGCTCTGCTTTTGCTATGTTCATCTGTATCTGTTCAAGCCCGTCCGTATCGCCGAGCATAATGTTCATCATGTCCTCGCTCTTCTGAGCCTGCGCCTCATACGCCTGATCCCACAGCCCTGTGAGCGCGTCGAGGAACGTCCCTGTCTGAAGCCCGCCCTCTGCGGCCTCCGGAGCGGCGGAGGGCTGTCTCGAAGCGACAAGCCTGTCAACGGACGGAAGTGTATTTATGACCGGCGACATTGGTATTATCATCTTTCTGTGTCACTGTCCTTTCTCAGGTCGTGTGATACGCATATCACTGTTTTCCTATGGTAAGCGCTTTGTTTGCGATAGCCTTCATGCTGTTGAATATGGTAAGGTTCGCGGAATACGACTGGGTCGCCGCGAGCATATCTATCTCCTCCTCCGCGACATCGACGTTGGGGCGGTAGTAGTAGCCGTCCTCATCCGCGTCGGGGTGAGTGGGGTCGTACACGGGAGTGGGGGGAGTCTGATCTTCCACCACCTGGGTGAGCAGTACGCCCTCCATGGTCTGGGTCCTGCCGCGTCCGGCAAGCCCGCGAAGCTCTTCAAGGTGCTTTCCGAGGACAGTGCGGAACTCAACCGCGCGCAGGCTGTTGTCCGGGTCGCGGTGATAGGTCCTGTTCTCGGTGAACACGACGTTCTGTCTGACGTAGGGGCCGCCCTCTGCGGTCCTTGTGGTATCCGCGTTCGCAACGTTCTGGGCGATAACGTCCATTCTCGCGCGCTCGGCTATCATTCCGGACACGGATATATCTAAATTGCTCATGAATGACATAGCTTATTCCTTTCGCCGCTTACGACTTTCTCATGGCCGTACGCATCATGGTAAACTCGGAGTTTATCTGGTTTATGAGCGCTTCGTACTGGATAGCGTTCTTCGCGAAGAGCGCTTCCTGGGTATCCGCGTCAACGTTGTTTCCGTCGGGCTGGTCGGCGGTGGTCTCGTCGGTATGTATCACATAGGCGAGTTCGAGGCGCTTGCCGTCGATGCCGGTGCCAAGCTCCTCCCACGGCTCATCCGATCTGCGCTCGAAGCCCTGAAAGCCCTGGAAAGGCTGGGGGCGTTTCGCGCCGATCCACCGAAGAGACTCGGTGCCGGTCTCCTGCTCCTCCTTTTTCGCGGCGGCGGCTTCAAGCTTCTCCCTGAGCACGCCGGAGAAGTACAGGTACTTGCACTTGTAGTCGGGGGTGTCCTGATTTGCTATATTCTGCGCGATGACCTGCTGCTGCTTCGAGAGCAGTTCAAGTCCCTGCGACGCTATACGGAATGATGTGGTATCGAATAATGCCATGCTGACCTCCGTTCATACGCGGGCGGTTACGTTTCCGGACACCGCCTGTTGTATCGCATATACTTTCATTATACTACATATCGTGTTATTTTTCAACATCTTTTTGTTATTTTTTTAATATTTTTTGCAGGGTATTATTTCCACGTCCTGCTGAAATCGGGGTCGTCGGGGAGCAAGCGCCGTATCGGGCGTCTTCTGATGAATGCGGCCTCGTGGAATTCGTGCTTTTTCGGCTTCGGGAGCTCGTCGAAGCGCTTTTTCGCCTCGGTGAGCGCGGCTCCGATACGGGCGGGGCTTCCGAAGTACGGCGGGAATTCCGCCTCGTCAAGCTCACGGTAGCTTCCGACGTTGAGCCACATACGGTCGAACTCTATGTCTCCGCCGCGGACGTGGTAGCCGAGGAAGTCGCTCTCCATGCCGTATCTGCGCAGTTTCCCGCGTATCACGAGCTTCTTCCCGTCCGCGGAGGGCGCGGCACTCCCGAAGTCCCTGAACGGTATCAGGTACAGCTCGCGGAACACGGCGTTTTTACCGAGAATGGTCATCTCGCCGGAATAGACGCTTATCACGGCGGCCTTGAGCTGGATATCGAGGTAGGTGTAGCGGCTGTGGCGGGCGGCTTTTCTGTCGGCTGCGGCGGAGGATATGAAGCAGACGGCAAGTCCCGCGACGACGAACGCGGCCGCAATGATGAGCATATCACGGGTGAGATCGTCGCTTCTCACGCCCTCGGTGCCGAACAGCCCGAAGAACATGACGATGAACGCGGTCACGGCGGCTTCCGCGCAGACAGCACCCGTGAGCACGAGCACCACAGACCTTCGGCGGCGGAACTTCACGGTCGAGCAGTGAAAATATGAGCGCATAGCCGACCCCTCCGTTCAGAGAATATACCTATATATAATAAACATTATACGATATTTTTCTACGTTTGTACAGCTTTTTTCAAAATTTTTGTTTTCTTTAGTCAAAATAACCAAATTTCACCTACTCCAAATGCTCTTTCAACCGCGCTTGTTGTTGAAAATGCCGAATATTATGTGTGATATGACGGTTTTCAATTAATTTGAAAAAAAGTTGCCTGCCGCTATTGACTTTTTTGTGCATTTTAATGTATAATTAATAATAAGCGATTATGTCCGGTGATCTGACCCGGACAGTTCTGCTGTCTCTACGCGGTTAAGAAGGGGGGATCTGCATGATCGACAGAAGCGGGATCGTAAAAGTCCGCATTACGGGACTTGACGGCACGCTGCTTCTTGAGACCGATAACGAGCATTTCTCTTTCCCGAAGGTTTTCGTGCATAACATGCCTGTCAACAACATCATGATGATAAAGCTCAAAGACCTGCCGGAGTTCCCCGCGGACAGCGGCGTGTATGTCATCGCTTATATGAAGAACGGCGACCGCATAAAATATATGGGCAGAGTCAAGATGTCCCTCGATAACCAGCTTAATATCCAGCTCCGGGACGAATACGGAACTGTAATGGAGGAGCGCCGCAAATACTTCAAGGTCGAATCTTCGCTTCGCTGTGTTATCAGCGGGTATGAGCGCGATGAGACCGTATATGAATTTGAGACCCCGATGCTGACTACGATAAAGAATGTAAGTATCGGAGGCGTGTTCATCGAAGGCACCGACCCGCCGTTCAGAAAGGACGATCGTCTTCTTCTGAATTTTAAGGTCGAAAACGAGATCGTCGGCGCAGTGGTAAAGGTGCTCAGGCTTCAGCTTCTGAGGGACGGCTCGCTCGAAGGCTATGGCTGTGAGTTCGCCAACGTTGACAAGAAAATGGAGGGGCTTCTCGCAAAGCTCGTCTATAACATCCAGCTCCAGCAGCGTCAGGAGCAGATGGAAAAAGACTTCCGGAAAGAGGAAGCCAAGAAGCGTATAAAAGGTTCTTAGAGCTTTTGTCACGGGAGTGATAAAAGTTCACGGCATCCCGCGCCTTCGCGACGCGTATGTGCCATATTATAAGGATAGGAATGGTAGGGTTATGAATATCAAGGTTAAAACCGCCCTCAGGGCAATACTTATCGGTGCGACTGTTATACCGCTCGTTGTGGTCGCAGTTGTCGCCGCACTCCAGATCTTCGGTTTTTCTTCCACGATGATCGGTGAAGAAGCCGCGACCTCCGGGTCGGCTCTGAGCGCAAGCGTATCCAATGTCATCGACAGCTACGCGAGCGATGTGTCCGCTTTTGCGGGAATGAACATCGTAAACGGTTCGCTTACGGATCTGAACAGTGCCAAGGGCGACCTTGACAACATAAGCGCCGCATTCAAGAAGAGCGGCAGGATCGTTGACTTCGTTATCACAGATGAAGCGGGCGGCATCATATACAGCTCCAAGGGACTTTCCGTCGGCTCTCATTTCTTCGGTATAGACGACAACTCCGGCTCCAAGACCGGCGCGTTCGCATCGGGCTTGTTCCAGAATGAAGCTTCCTATAACGCAGATGTATTCGCTGTGACATCAAAGCTCACCGGCGGAAGCGCGGGATATGTTTCCCTTGTAGCCGATATCTCCGCGATCACGGACTGCATCGCGGACAACTACTTCCTCGGAAGCGGAAGCCTCGTAATATGCGACTCGGCATACGCTGTAAACTACAACGGCGAGAAGATCTCCTCCAACGCAGATCTTTCCGCTAATCTCCAGCCCGATCTTTCCACCATTCTCGCCTCTGCCGGAAGCGCTCAGGACGTTGGTGAAAGACTCACCGGCGGAAGCTACATCGGAGCCTATGGCAAGATCAGGAACACCGACTGGGTATGGATCTCGCTTTACCCCGCATCCGACTCCACAAGCGGCGTTATGTTCGTATTCATCATCGGTATGGTGATAATCCTCGCCCTCATACTTATCTGTGTGCTCGTAATGGTGATCGCGACACAGAAGGTAATAGACCCGATGCTCAACATGCTCGCGTCCATGAAGGAGATAAACTCCGGAAACCACTCCGAACGTATCAATACCGACGGCATGGGCAAGGAATTTGCGGGTATGTCCAACATATTCAACGAGATGATGGACGAATCGCTCACAAGCGAGGAGCTCCACAAGACGATTTCCGATATCTCGGACAATATGCTGTTTGAATGGGATTTCGCAAAAGAAACGATGTTCGTTTCCGACAACTTCAATGAGAAGATCGGTCTCAACATATCCGGTGCCACACTCAATAACGGTAAGTTCCTCGATTCGCTCATGGACGAGGACAACGCCGAAAAGTACAAGCACGATATGAACACGCTCTTCAAGGACAAGGGCGACGCAGGCGGAGAGTACAAGATCAGGACCGAGAAGGGTCAGGATATCTGGATCTCCATGAGAGCGCGCTGCATCACCGACCGTCTCGGCGAAGTCCTCAGAGTTGTCGGAGTCCTTACCGATATCACAAGTGAGAAGAACGCTACACTCAAGCTCGCGGAGCGTGCAAGCTTCGACTTCCTCTCGCAGCTCTACAACAGAAATACCTTTGAACGCGAATTTGCGGCAGAGCTTGAAAGAAGCGTCGGCAAGAAGGTGGCTGCTCTGTTCATAGACGTCGATGACTTCAAGTTCATCAACGACCGCTACAGCCACGCTGTCGGCGACGAGGTCATCAGATTCGTTGCGGACACTATCAAGAAGCGCACCGGTGAGACCGGCTTCGCGGGACGTTTCGGAGGCGACGAATTCGTACTCTGTATCTCCGACCCGAAGCTTGTTGAAAATGTGGAAGTTCTCTCAATGGATATCATCGACGACCTCTACACCGGCTACAACTCGCCCTCTGTCAACACCACTCTCAACATCAAGGCTTCTATCGGTATCGCTATCTATCCCGATCACAGTACCGACGGCAAGGAGCTTGTCGGCTGCGCAGACGCGGCGATGTACTTCGTTAAGAAGAACGGTAAGGCAAACTACCACATCTTCGTTCCGGAGGACAACGCCCTCGAAGGCAACCACTCCTATTCGCTCTGAAAAAATAAGAACGCCACTACAGCGGCTGTGTTTAGCGCAGCCGCTTGTGTGTTAAAAAAGGAATCATCAATTTATGGCAAAAGTCATTACTTTCACAAATCAGAAGGGCGGGGTAGGAAAGACGACCACCTGCTCGGGGCTTTGCGGCTGTCTTACCAAGCTCGGCAAGAAGGTGCTCGCGCTGGATCTTGACCCCCAGGGGAATTTAAGCTTCAGCCTCGGCGCGGACACCGATTCGTCCTACACCATATACGACGTGTTCAAGAGCAGAGCCGATATCTACGACACCGTGCAGCACTGCACCTGCTGTGACGTGATACCGGCGAACATACTGCTCTCGGGCGTGGAGCTTGAACTGACCTCGGTCGGGAGAGAGTATATTCTCCGTGAACATCTTTCCACCATTTCCGACGAGTATGACTATGTGCTCATCGATACGCCGCCCGCGCTGTCTATACTCACGATCAACGCTTACGCCACCTCCGATCAGCTCATAATCCCCATGGTGCCGGAGATACTTTCGCTCCAGGGAATAGCACAACTCAAAGAGACCATATTCGCGGTGAAGCGGTTCTACAACCAGTCGCTTGAGATACGCGGGATACTGCTCAACAAGTACTCTCCGCGGCTTGTGCTTACAAAGGAAGTCGAGGAGCTTGCGAACATCATAGCCGAACAGCTCGACACCGACGTTTTCGAGCAGAAGATAAGCGGAAGCGTCATCATTGCGGAAGCTCCCGCGCACGCAAAGACTATCATAGAGTACGCGCCGCGTTCTAAATCCGCGCACGAGTACATGGATCTCACATATGAGGTGCTTGGCATGGAGAAGCCGAAGCGCACCGTTCAGAAGCTCGGTCGGGGAAGACCTCCGAAGAACAGACCGGTGCAGTATTGACGCATTGTAAGAGGTGACGACATGGCGCATACAGCCAAAACGGACAAGGTTCTCAACCTGTTCGACAAGCCGGAGGCTGTTCCTGCGGCGCTCAATCCCGCGATAAAACCGCCGGAGAAGGAAAGCGTTCCTGCGGTATTTGTGAAGGCAGAGAACGGATCGCAGTTCGTGAACATACCATTTCTGCTGATAAACGAGCAGCTTGCCGGCATAATGGAGCGGTTTCACTGCTGCACCTGCGACATCTGCGTGGAGGCGGTGACAGACGAGGCGCTGCGGCAGCTCACTCCATGTGTGGTGCGGATAAAGCGCAAATCCGACGCGGAAATGGTGAACCGGGCGGCTGCCGATGCGAGAAGCGACGCTATCCGCGTCATCACCAAGGCGGTAATGTCCGTAAAATCCAACCCGAGACATTAACATTCTCCGTCGGAGTTCCCGCGGGGGGCTCCTTGCCCCCTGTTGGGGCTCTGCCCCAAACCCCGCTGGGGGCTCCTCGGCAGGCTGAGCCTGCACGCATTCCGTATGTTACCTTTCAGCAATGGACAGGTTATCTGCCTCGAAGTTCGGAGTTTTTCAACAAGCTGACACGCCCCGCAAAAAAGCGGGGCGTGTCAGCTTGTTGAAAAACTTTGTTTGATCTGTAACAAGACTATTCAAGTTCCGTGGTACGGTATGGGTCCAGCGTCACGCTGGCGCGGGG
>JAFZOA010000529.1 GCA_017550775.1 Ruminiclostridium sp.
GATAAGCCTTCGGAAAAAGGGCGCTGTCGGACTTGTGGTGAACATAGGCCCGCACATCACATCGGTGCCGTCGCCCGTGATAGTTTACTGCGAGCAGAACGACTTTCCGCTTTTCACTATCCCTTGGAGTACGCGGATAGTCGATATCTCCTACGATTTCTGCCGGAGGATAATCGGCAACGAAAAGCACGAGAGCAGCGTCGGTGAAGCGTTCAGGGCGATAATAAAAGACCCCGCCGCGCTGAAAAGCTACGGCGATCTGCTCGGAAGATCGGGCTTCGGCGACAAGAGCCGTTACACAGTTATCACCGCGAGCGTTATCTCGGACGGCGCGAATGTTACCGGCTCGGCGGTGCAGTCAATGGATATGAGCATCTGGCGGACGATAAAGCATTCCAACTATCATTCGTCGCTGTTCATGCAGGGCGGCTCACTCACCGCGGTACGGCAGAACTGCGCCGATGAGGAAATAAAGCGGTTCTGCGAGGAGCTGAAAAAGCTCGCTTCAAGCGGCGGCGATGTGTTTATGGGTGTATCCCATACCGTAAGCGGCCTGACCGAAGTCGGTGAGGCGTACGAACAGGCGGAGGCGGCGCGGTGTATGTCGGTGCTTCAGAAGCGTGTTCTCACGGATTACGGAGGAATCGGCATAATGAAGCTCGTTTTCGGTGTGAAGAACACCAACATACTGCGCGAGTTCGTCAGAGAAAACCTCGGAACACTCCGCAGGTTCGATGTAGAACGGAATGCCGATTACTGTGATACGCTGCGGCTGTATCTTACCCACAACGGAAGCGTGAACGAGGTCGCCGAGGCGGCGGGAGTTCACCGCAACACGATAAACATCAAAATGCGGGCTATCCGCGATGTCCTCGGACATGAGCTGGATGACGGCGCGAAAAGCTCGCTCATACTTGCGTTTCTGATCGAGGAAGTCCTCGAAATGTATGATAAGAACCAGTAATATGCGTTCTCCCCGCCGCCGGCGGGGAGAACAGAATAACGGTTATAATAAAAGGAGTGGATCTCAATGAGCACGGAAAACATTTCCGAAAAGATCAAGCATGACCATAGGACATATAACCTGCAGTCCTGGTCGAAGCAGAAGGGACTTGACCCTATTCCGATAGCGAAAGCCGAAGGCATCTATATGTGGGACTTCGACGGTAACCGCTACACGGATATGTCGTCGCAGCTTGTAAACCTGAACGTCGGTCACGGCAACCGCGACATAATCGACGCGATAAAGGAGCAGGCCGAGAAGTACTGCTACCTTTCTCCCGGATACGGAAGCGAGCCCAGAGGCGAACTTGCGAAGATGATAATCGAGCTCATGCCCGACAATATGGGAAAGGTTTTCTTCACCAACGGCGGTGCCGACGCGAACGAGAACGCGGTAAAAATCGCGCGTATGTTCACTGGTAGACCGAAGGTCATGTCACGCTACCGCAGCTATCACGGCTCGACATTCGGCGCGGGCAGCCTCACAGGCGAGCCCCGCAGACAGCCGCTTGAACCGGGTGTTCCGGGCTTTGTGAAGTTCTTTGATCCTTATATGTACCGCGACAATCTGCCGTTTAAGACAGAGGAGGAAGCATCCGCATTCTATGTGCGCAGGCTCCGCGAGCAGGTCATCTATGAGGGTGCCGAGAATATCGCTGCTATCGTAATGGAGACCATAACCGGCTCCAACGGTGTAATAATCCCGCCGAAAGGCTATCTTGCCGGCGTTCGCGCAATATGCGATGAGTTCGGCATAATGATGATATGCGACGAGGTAATGGCAGGCTTCGGCAGAACCGGCAAGATGTTCGCGTTCGAGAATTTCGGCGTGAAGCCTGACATCGTAAGCTTTGCGAAAGGCGTTACCTGCGGTTATGTTCAGCTCGGCGGCGTAGCGGTAAGCAGGAAGATCGCGGAGTATTTCGACGACCATCTGCTCTCCTGCGGACTTACATACAGCGGTCATCCGCTCGCTTGTGCGGCTGGTGTCGCTTGTCTCAACTTCTACAAGAAGGCCGATATTCTGAAGAATGTCAACACCTCCGGAGCAGAGCTTGGCAAGTGCCTTGAAGAAATGAAGGCAAAGCATAAGAGCGTCGGCGATGTACGTTACATCGGACTTTTCTCGGCGGTCGAACTCGTAAAGGACCGCGAGACCAGAGAGCCTCTTGTGCCTTACGGAAAAGACCCCGAGGGCATCATGGGCAAGCTCATCGGGGCGCTCAAAAAGAAAGGATTTATGACTTATTCGCACGAAAATATGATACTCATATCGCCGCCGCTCATCATCACTCCCGAACAGGTGCGCGAGGAAATGGTGAAGCTCGACGAAGTACTTGATGAAGCGGATAAGCTCGTTTAACAGGAAGGAAGTGGCGCCGTATGGCAAAGGAACATTATCGGGACGCAGCACCGTGTAAGCTGTCGGAGTTCGTCACTCCGGACAGATTCAGAACAGTCCTGTATGAGCAGCTTCACCTGCCGGGCGGTCTTACCGAGATACCGGTCGAGATAATGCTGAAAAAGGACACCGCGAAAAAGCTGAGCTTCAAAGTCCCGCGTGACGGCATGCTGTACGGTTTCGCGAGGATAAGACCGACAGTTAAGGAAAAGTTCGGAGTGGAGAACGCTAAGCTCTTCATAAACGACTGGGACGACAAGTTCGTGATGGTATTTGAGCTTGATGACAAGACCGAAAAGGCGTTTGTCATCACAGCCGACGAAGTGGTTGATCTGCTCGAAAACTGTATCAGAGTACCGCAGCAGCGATCGGATGCTCCGAAAAAAATCGGAAAAGCAAAATAATGATGTAACTCCCCCGCCTTCGGCGGGGGAGAATGAAAAAACGCTTTATTCCGCCATAGGCGGGATACTAAAACAGAAAGGATAATTGATATGTATAAATGCAGCGAAAAGAGAATGGAAGATAAGATAAAGACATTCAGTAAGTTCGGCGACACGGGACACGGCGGTATCACAAGATATTCGCTTTCCGAGGAAGCTATAATGGCGAGAAAAGAGTTCATCGACCGTATGCTTGCGATCGGTGCGGCTATCGAGACCGATGATGTAGCTAACCTTTACGCTACTATCCCCGGAAGCGACCCCGCCGCAAAGCGTATAGTAATGGCTTCGCACTGCGACTCCGTCAAGAATGGCGGAAATTACGACGGAATCCTCGGCGTTATGAGCGCAATGGAAGTTCTCGAAACTGTTGTCGAGCAGAACATTCCGCATAAGCACCCGCTCACCGCTATGATCTGGACGAACGAGGAAGGCTCGCTCTATCCGCCGGCTATGATGTGTTCGGGCATCGTCTGCTACGACTATCTCCCCGAGGACATCAGAAGCAAGTTCAGGTACGAGGATATGATGCAGTCAAAGAGCATTCTCGACCCCGAAAAGACCTTCGGTGAGGCACTCGAAAGATCGGGTTTCAAGGGCGACAAAAAGTTCAGACTCGACCCCGACAGATATATGTATATGTTTGAAACGCATATCGAGCAGGGGCCGATACTCGAAGACGCGGGCAACGAAATAGGCGTTGTTGACTGCGTTCTCGGTATGTTCAACTATCGTATAAAGTTCGCGGGTCAGACCACTCACGCAGGTACATTCCCGATGCCCAAGAGAAAGGACGCATTCTTTGCAGCTTCTCAGGCACTCTGCTATCTGCATGAAGAGATAGATAAGCTCGGCTATCCGGAGCTCGTTTATACCACAGGCGAGGTCGTATGTCACCCCTGCGTACATACCTGTGTTCCCGACTACTTTGATTTCTCGTTTGATGCGAGACACGAGAAGCCCGAGGTGCTCGAAAAGGTTCTCGCTATCGTCAAGAGCCTTGCGGATAAGACATGGGCAGGCTGCACCTGTACCGTTGAAAAGGCGTGGAATCGCGACACCGTTTACTGGGACAAGAAGCTTGTCGGATATGTCAAGGCGGCCGCAGAGGAGACAGGCGTAAAGCACCAGTATATCCACTCCGGAGCCGGTCATGACGCTCAGTTCGCTTCGTATATGCTCCCGACAACGATGATCTTCGTGCAGTCCAAGGACGGCCTTTCGCACTGCGAGCCCGAGTTCTCGTCGGTGGAGCACTGCACCGCAGGCGCTACTGTAATGCTCAACGCTGTGCTTAAAGCCGATAATGACTAAGGAGCCCCGATATGAGCAGAGAATTTATCATTCCCGCGAAAAATTATACAGGCGAAGGAAGTCTTAATGCAGCGGAAAAAGAGCTTTGCAATATGGGCGACCGCATTATGATAGTCACCGACCCGCAGGTAATAAAGCTCCGTTGCTTTGAACGGCTCACCGATATGCTGTCAGAGAACAGAACGCCATACACGATCTTTTCTGACGTTACCGGCGAGCCCACCGATAAGATCGTGAACACGGGACTCGCGAAATACGAGGTCGAGGACTGCGACTGTATGATAGCGGTCGGCGGCGGAAGTCCGATAGATACCATGAAAGCTATAGCCGCTCTTTCGGTGAACGGTGGTAAGATCTCCGACTATATGGGCAAGGTGATAAAGGGCAATATGCCGCCTATGGCAGCGATACCGACAACAGCCGGTACAGGCTCCGAGGCGACAAAGTTCACGGTCATTACCGACAGCGAGACCGACATCAAGATGCTGCTGAAAGGCGATTGTCTGATACCGAAGATCGCTGTTATTGACCCGGCATTCTCAATGTCCGCGCCGAAAAGCGTTACAGCTTCGACGGGTCTTGATGCGCTCACACACGCGGTAGAATCCTATACTTCACGCTTAGCGCAGCCGCTCACCGATGCAGTTGCTATGTCTGCGGTCAAGCGTATCATTAAGTATCTTCCTGCCGTGTACAGTGATGGCACGAATACAGAAGCGAGAACGCAGATGTCAATAGCCGCCCTCGAAGCGGGTATCGCGATCAACAACGCTTCTGTTACTATAGTTCACGGTATGAGCCGTCCGATAGGCGCGCTGTTCCATGTTCCGCACGGCCTTTCAAACGCGATGCTGCTCGAAAAGTGCATAGGCTTTGCGCTTGACGGTGCTTATGAGCGGTTCGCGGAACTTGGCCGCGCGGTCGGAGCCGCCGAAAGCTCGGACAGCGACAAGACGGC
>JAFZOA010000530.1 GCA_017550775.1 Ruminiclostridium sp.
CTGAACAATACTCCATATCTGGAATATCTGTATGTAACACAAATACAGCCCGACGGGTGCCATATAATATATGATCTGGAAACAGAAGACACAGAGCTTGAGCAATATAAGGAAAGCTCAGCGGACGAGCTCGCGCTTGGCGGTATCTATCCTTTTGAAGAAGCATTCGAGGATAGCATCCCGACGCTTCTTGCCGGCGGCAGGATCGACATAATCGAAAGCAACGATACATTCGGCTGGCTTCTTACCGGTTATGAACCGCTCTATGATGACAGCGGCAAATGTACGGCTTATATCGGTATAGACATCTCCATGCTTGGTGTGGAAAGCTCTACAAGATTCCTTCTGGTCTGGCTTGTCGCTGTGACTATGATATTCCTGGCAATAATAACCATTGTGGGTATTGTGGCACAAAAACACGCCCGACAGGCCGAACATTATGCTGAGATTGAAAAACAGAACAAGCGCGATCAGAAGCTGCTTCACGAGGTAATAACAGCTTTTGCCAATTCCATAGATGCCAAGGATAAATACACACACGGTCATTCTTCAAGAGTCGCAGAGTATTCGAAAAAGCTCGCCGAGATGAACAACAAGTCCGAGCAGGAATGCGAAGAGATCTATTACGCCGCTCTGCTCCATGACATAGGAAAGATCGGTGTTCCCGACGGCATCATTACCAAAGACGGAAAACTAACCGACGAGGAATATGAAAAGATAAAGCAGCACCCCGCTCTCGGAGCGCAGATACTGAACAGTATAACCGAGTTTCCTTATCTCAGCATAGGCGCGGGCGGTCATCACGAACGCTACGACGGAAAAGGCTATCCTCATCATCTCAAAGGCACCGATATTCCTGAAATTGCAAGGATAGTGTCCGTTGCCGATGCCTATGACGCGATGTCCTCAAAAAGAAGCTACCGTGACCCGATACCGCAGCAGAAGGTGCGCGAAGAGATCGTCAAGGGTTCCGGTACGCAGTTCGACCCCGAATACGCGAGACTTATGCTCCACCTGATAGATATAGATACCGAGTATGAGATGAGCGAGCGCGAGGAAGTCACGGAGATGAACGGCGAGATTGAGCTTATCGCCGACGAACACAGAAGCGATATCTCGACAGGCATACTGATAACATCGTGTATGACAACGATCCGGATGACCGTCAGCGCAAACGAAAAGACTCCCGGCAAGGAACCGCTCCCGTCGATGATACTGTTTGATTCGCTTGACGGGCGCGAACATGATACCGAGAAGGAAATAAGGGATCTGAACTATTTCGAGTACGGCGAAGTATGGTTCGACGGAAAGACAGTCACTGCCGGTGCCAGACTGATGAAGACAACGGTCACGAATTTCGGCTCCTCCGATCTTCTGAAGAACAACGGATACAAGATAGAAGCGGTAAGGATAAAAGACCACGCTCTTATCAGAATTACCGGAAAGATGCAGACCGCCGAAGTGATAATTGCCCTGCCCGACTGTACAAGATATCTGTATATCGGTCTTACCGGTGAGAACTGCCGCATCAGCAATATCAGCACGGAGAAATCGGAGACGGAAATTCCGGCAGATCACATACCGAGGATCGCAGAAGAGGTAAGCTTCATCAGGAACGAACCGACAGGCGATATCCCGAATATACAGATAGACGACTACCGTATGGCCCACAGTGAGGGCATCCCGATAACGGACGGCCTGATACTTACATTCCACTCGAAATGTCTGCCTACCGCGAGACTTGTCTGGCATTGTCCCTTCATTGATATTTTCAGCTCGGACGACGGAGTCGTATATGGAGAGAGCTACCGTGATCTTGCGTTTATGCGCTTTGACGGAGAGTTCTGGGAATGTGATCCCACCTGCCACGCGGATCTGAACGTCACGAAAACAAACGCTTTTGAAGGCTGGGACGCATGGAAGAAATACAATCACGACGGATATGACGCGACGGTGGAATTCAAGGTCGAGGACAACACGATAACCATTATCACCGAGAATGCAGGTATCTCGATAAGCAATACCGCTGTCATCACCGGTATCGCCAAGACGATATACGCCTCGGTCACGGGTGACCAGATCGCAATAACAAATATCCGCATCGGCAAAAAGCAGTGACCGACGGATCGGACAAAACATCAAAGACCCGCTGTACAAACGGATTGTACAACGGGTCTTTTTGTGAACATATTTATATAAGTCTTATCCTGTCGCGTCCGGGTGCAAGCTCAAAGCTCAGAACGCACGCGAGAGCAACTACCGCGCCGGTGAGCTGTCCGCTCGGCTCCATGGACGGGATACGCTTGTCGAGATCGCCGTTTATGTACCACGCGGGACAATCGCTGCTGTCTTCGAGACGGAGAGTGCCTATATCAGCGTGATTTACGGGAGTGCATTTCTTCTTCGTGAAGAACAGAAGCCGCTTGTTTGTCAGGACGGTGAATTCCTTGCCCTTGGAGAAAATACCCTGATCGGAGTACACTATTATGCGTTCGCCTGCTTCAAGCTCGCCGTTGATACGGCCTCTTACAGCATTTATAAGGCTTTCGTTGAGCCCCTCCGCTGCAATATCGCTGCCGTTCACAAGGCTCTTTCTGATAAAATCTTCGATCTTTTCCGGAGTACGGAGCTCGTTCATGCAGTAGATGATGGTTTCTATGCACCTGCCGGTCTGCTTTTTCTGACGTGAGCCTGTGAAATCGCGCTCGATGCGGAAGATCTCTTCATCGAAGCTGTTGCTTTTCTGCGCTATTTTCTCTCTGGTTTCCGCTTCTACCTCAAATTTTGAGCCGCAGAACGGACATTCGAGCATGGTCTTCGATCTCGACAGTTCAAGACCGCCGCCGCAGTTCGGACATTTTCTGGTTTCCATGGCATTTTCTTCCTTTCACCTGTTATTTTAAAAGTTCGGGTCTGTCCCCTGTAAAAAACGGGATACTATTTCTTTATCTATAATTATACACCATCATGGCAGATAAGTCAACAGCTGATCATACGGTTCTACTGCCAAAAACGTAAAAATGAACGCGATACTTTATGCCGCGAAAGCCTATTGACAGTGAGTATGCGTGTGGTAGGCTGGTAGCCGGGCAGCAGCCCCTTGGGGTTGCCTGCCCGTGCTGCCTGACTACAGCACGCATCGAGGCTCACTGTCAATAGGACCGTGGAATAAATTATCGCCCCGAAATCCGTTACGATTTTCGGAGTAGAACCAAATGGAAATATGGGCTTGACAAATACATATAATTATGCTACAATAACAATAGCTCTTGAAAACAGACGTTTTCGACAGCTAAATACATTTATAGAAAGCGAGGTAATCAAGATGACCTATACAATGATTAAAACCGAAAACAGTATGAGCAGAATTACCTCGGCAGTATTGAAGTAACCATTTTTCTATGAAATGATTATGCCGCAGCGGATTTTGCTGCGGCATTTTTGCGTCCGGAATTATCCGGGCTGTCCTTTCTTTTCTCTGCCGCAGCTTTGTTTCCCGGGTATTGCCGAGGTTATGCTCAAAGCAAAAAGAATGAAAGCGGGGTACAGAAAATGAATATTATCTTTGAAAAATTTACCGAAAAACATATTGAAGAGGCTGTTAAGCTGGCACTTGCGGAGCTTGAAGCGGAAAGAACACATTGTCCCGATCTGCCTTGTGCGGATTTCAGCGAACAGCTGACAGGAATGCTGCACTGGTTGAGCAGTCAGCCATTCGGGAAAGCCGCACTGTGTGACGGAAAGCTTGTGGGATATCTGAATTTTGCAGGTCCCCGGGACGGCTTTTTCGGAGACGTAAAGGGTGTGTTCTCACCTCTCGGCGGCAGTGCATTTTCTTATGAATATGAAAGACGCGACAGGTTGGCATCAATGCTTTTTGCAAGCGTATCAGAGGAATTTGTGAAACAAGGCGTTTTCAGCTGTGCTCTGAGCAGATATGCGCACGATGAGGAAACTGCGAGATCATTTGTGCTGAACGGATTCGGCATACGCTGTTCGGACTCTGTCAGGGAAATTTCAGACTTTGCGCTTTCAAATGATCCTGGCAGCATTCACTTTGTTGAATTGCCCTCAGATGAATTTGAAAGAATACGTAAACTAAAAATGGGACTTGTAAAACACCTTGAAAGAGCGCCGATATTCTTCCCGACTGATATGGAGCGTTACGAGCAATGGTTCGGGAAAGAAGATATGCGGGTGTTTGCCGCAGAGGCGGACGGTGAAATAACCGGCTTTATTTCTTTGGAGGATGAGGCAGAAAACTTTATTACCGAATACGGCACGATGAAAAATATCTGCGGTGCGTACTTTGATGAAAAATACCGCGGAACCGGCATGGCACAAGCCTTGCTTGCCTTTATCGTTGACACGCTTAAAACCGAGGGGGTAACGCACTTAGGTGTGGACTGCGAAACACTTAATCCTACCGCGCTCAATTTCTGGGGCAAGTATTTCGAGCCATACACATACTCCTACGCAAGAAGAATTGATGAGCGCATTGTGCTGTAACATCGGGATAAATATTTATCCGGGGTTTTATTATTTGCGGGAAACTTCCGGTTCAATAATATCATGTACAGATCCTGACATTTCGTGGAATTTATATGTTGGTAAGGAGAAGAAATGAATGTATAATGAATGTGATCCAGCGCCCGTTGGCTATCATAGCAATACTCAGCCGGTTCAATTATTATTCTCGTATCATATATACCACAAAGGTAAAGCTAGTAAGTTATCACGAAGATAAAGCTTTCTGTCGATCATACAGATGATCGCTCCCAAACCGCGTTTCTTGTCGGGAATATCGTCAAGGATATCAAATTCGGATGCCATAGCATCCCTGGGCATTGTGGACATCTTGATCTCTACGGGGTGGAGGACGTCTCCCTCTTGAATAATAAGGTCGATCTCACCGTCTGCTTCTTCATATCCTCCGCCGGCTTTACGTTTCTTCTTATCTTTTCCGTTGTAGAAGAAAACATCGAAATCATAGTCAAGACCTTCGTTTGTGTATGACTTCAAAATCTCGTTTATGACAAAGGTCTCGAACATCGCGCCCGCCATCGCTCCGTTTTTTAGTGTTTCGGGAGTAAGCCACCGGGTAAGATAGCTGCAAAGTCCGGTATCCCTGAAATATAGTTTCGGAGTTTTTATCGCTCTGTTGAGGGCGCTTGCGGTGTAAGGCTTAAGGATATATATGATATCGCTTTTCTCCAGAATGGATATCCATTCCTTTATCGTTACCTCGGATACGCCGACCTGATCGGCAATATTGGCGTAATTGACTATCTGACCGGTTCTTGCGGCAACGGCTGTCATAAACTTCACAAAAGTCAGATGATTCTTAGCTTTAATAAGCTTGTTGACATCACGTTCAAGGTAGGTTTTAACATACGCTTGGTAGTAGTCTATCCATTCCTTCTCGGGATTTGCGTAAAGTTCCGGGTAGCTTCCTCTGTGGATAGTTGACCAGATATCCCCGTCGTATTTCTTCAGTGTCTTCTCTCGTTCTTTCAGATATTCTTCCGAGGGTACGAAATGCTTGTTAAAGTCAACATCGTTTATTTCCCTTAATGAAAGCCCGTCAAGCTCCACAACGGATATACGTCCGGCAAGAGATTCGCTTACTCCCTCCATAAGCTGATGCTTTTGAGAGCCTGTCAGGAAAAAGTTCCCGTGTTCCTCTGTATTATCAAGCACTATCTTCAATCTGTTGAAGATAGAGGGACACTTCTGCACTTCATCTATCATCAGCGGAGAGGGATTGTTCATCAGAAACAGTCCGACATCATCTGCTGCCTGAGCAAGAAGAAGGTCGTCGTCAAATGTCACTTGATTGACATTTCTGAAAAGATGCTTGAACAGTGTGGACTTTCCCACCTGACGGGAGCCGGTCAAAAGTATCGCTTTACTGTTTTGTGCTCTTCGTTCTATGATCGGAGCTATATGGCGTTTTATAGAATACATCACTATTACCTACATTTCTTTTGACTAATCCAAAGTACTACTTTATATATTATCACAAATATAGAGATTTGTCAATAACAATAGCGGCGTTTATGTAAAAAAGTCATTCTGCACGACAAGAAGTCTTTGTGAATTTATTTAATATATGGCACCCTTTCCGGTACATAAAAGCGCCGAAACTTTTCTTGACAGACCGTTTTTATGATGCTAAGGCACCTACACCGGAACAGTTCATATCTGCGCTGACAGCATCGGTAAAGGCAAAGATATAACAAAAAAGAGCCCGTGAGGGCTCTATTTGTTTGGCAAGGTAAAACCAGTGTTTATAGATACTCAAAAAAGCAAGACTTCGATGTTGGTCGCATTATACCCGATAAGGTATATTAATATTC
>JAFZOA010000531.1 GCA_017550775.1 Ruminiclostridium sp.
GAACAATTCCCGAAATGCAAGGAATTACTCGACACCTACTCGGACGCGCTTCATGTTGAAGCCCAGCTTGAATGTGAGGCGGACTTTGCAAGAGGATTCAAGCTCGGCGCTTTGCTAATGCTTGATGTAATGACAACCGAATAACAAACAACCGGCTGAGCAGTGATACTCAGCCGGTTTTCCTTGTTCCTTAAATATATCCGTTCAGTCGGTCAGCTTGTCGGGAGTATCATCGGTAATATCAAACTCCGCGTACAGTGTGACTGCCTTATAGCTGTCTCCTTCGCCGGTGTAGAACTTAAATGATATCCGATAATTTCCTGGGGATAACTTGTCGCACCAACCCGACCAGTTTATCGTTTCGAGCATTCCGGCGCTGCCCGTTTCACACATTGCTATCTTACCTGTGAACATCTCGGTGGACACCGTGGAAACGACATTTTTCCACTTGCCGCTACTGTTCTTCTTTTCAAGAGTGTACAGGTCTTTGTCGAAATACGCAAAACCCTGCTCATCGGCACCCTTTGAATCTATACCGAGCTTTGCGCCTGTCTTTGATACTTCCATGACTTCAATCGAGATACCAAGCTCGTTTGTCATGCTTTCTTCTATGGTAAATTCAAGCCACTTCGTCTCCTTTATATCTCCGCAGTCGAAGGTCATTCCGAGTCGATAATCTCCCACTGGCAAGCTTCCCGCCGTTTCTCGCCAGTCGAACTTGACTTCGGTAACGTCGTTTCGCTTAACCTTCAGCCCTGTTTCCAGGGTCGGGACACCTGCCTGCGGTGTGTAGTTGTAGTATGACTGCCATTTACCGTTTTCCCTGCGCTCAATCGTATATCTGTATAGACTCGTACCGATGTTCCCGTCGCTCGTGCCGCCGTTCTGCACTATCTGCAATGTCATCTTCCGCGCATTGTACTGCGCCGTACGTAGCGTGATACCGAGCTTGCTTGTCATATCATCGGTGATACTGAATCCGACATAAATCGTTTGTTTATCATAGTTCCCAGTGCCGCGGAAATCCGTGAACTCCTTCGCTATACGGTATTCTCCCGCAGAAAGAGTCCCGTACAGCCACTTCCAGTCAAGCTTTATCTCTTTATCTGTATTCGGCTCAACAATATATGCAAGATCGTGCCAGACCGCGCCGTCAAGATACTCCAATGGCTCCCATTTGTCGCCGTTTTTGCGCTCGATAGAGTATTCTTCGTCATAGTGGAGCTCGCCGGTATAGTTTCCGCCATGCTGTGAGATCACAAGCGTAAGCCCCTCGGCGGTAATGTCTTTCACATTCATTGTTATGCCCCAGTCCGTCTCCTTGTCGTTTTTCTCTTCATTCTCCTCACTCGTATCCGTGCTCTGAGAGCTGTATTTCACCGACCATTTGCCGTTTGCGTCTTTAGTGAGCGTCACCTCGAAATACTCAGGTGTTTGCACAAGCTCCTGTGAGTCTCTTACATACGGAACTCCGAGCGTTACCGCATCGTCGGACATTGCAACAAGATACCGTCTTATATCGGAGGATGTGTAACCGTTCGCGAGATACAGGCTGCCTTTTTCATCCTCAAATAATGCAACAGCCATGCTGACACTGTAAACATCAAGCGTATTTTTATATATTTTCCCAAATTCGTCACCGTACTTATGAACAAGGTATTTTTCACCGAGAGGGCTTATTTCGCCGCCGATATTAAGCCCGGGCGTTTCATATTTCCTTTCGGTATATTTTGTCATGCTGTCAAGTGACGATGTTATCGCCGTGTTGCCGAATCCGAACCCTAACTCCGTCCAGTACATCACATCGGGTTCATCGTTTTTTATTATGCAGCAGTTGCCTATGCCTCCTGACCCGTATTTCATGATATACATATCATCGTATTCAAATACTGCGTTTAGATTAAAGTAGTAGCCTTGATTGCTATCATATTTCAGGGTTAGCGTTCCGGCGGGATATCCATTATTCTCCGATGTTTTCCATTCGCCGTAAAAATATCTTTCAAGTATGTCAAAGGCATTATCGTCAAGCACAAAATCGTTTGGCACATCAAAAATAGTTAGATCGGTTACAGCGGACGAATTTCTGTCAAGGTCAAAGTAAAAAGCGTAATACTTCTGGCAGAACGCTCTCCACGCTTCATCGGTAAGTGCAAGTTCTTTATATTTGCTCATCTTTTCGTGCAGCATAGTGGGTTTGATGCCTGCCGCTTTATAATCTTCAATGGTGTGATAGTAGAGCCAACGTGGGGAGAATACATACTCACCCACGGCTATGCAATAGTCAGTCATGTTCTCCTTGACAGTATCTTCTTTTGAAGCAAACGTGACAAGAATATCGGGATCTACCATTCCTCCGCGAGTGTTGTCCTTTCCTGTCAGCACACGTTCCACGTCCTCCGCGGACAGTCCCGCGTCCATTATAAAGCGATATCGGTTCTGTGTATCATCAAGCTTATAACGGGTGATATTGCCAGCTTCATTGTCGGCGGCTTCTTCGGCTTTATATCCGGCTATGATCTCAGAGGCTCGTTCCAGACCCGCAAGCTCCTGAAGCCTTTCGTCTATCATGTAGAAATCTTTCTTCCACAGATCGTAGAAATTATCGTGCCAGCCGTCTGTACCGCCATATACAGTAGGATTTTCATTCACTGCGAAAGGCTCGGGCATAGATGTATCTGTAATTATCAGGAAACGGTCGCTTTCAACGGGTGTTGTGACAGCGGACTCGCTTACCATCGTAACAGTTGTTACATTTGGTATCTCCGATGTTATGGCAGTTGTCTCTTTTGTATCTGCCGGTCTCGGTCCGCCCTCTATAAGTCCGCCGTTTTCGATAACGAACTTAAGTCCGAATACACATCCGAAGATAAGCGCCGCCGCGCCCACAGTATAACCGAGTATTGGGAAGATACGATTTGACGGCTTATGTGTGTTTTCAGACTCCGAAGCTGTATGAAGCCGACCGGGCTCGGAACTATTTTCAGCTGTTTTAGCCCGTTCAGTTATATTTCCGAGTGCTGTGTTTATATCACTGCAGGGATACTTCTGCTCTGCGGCGGATAACGCTTTATCAAAAAAATCTTTATATTCCATTGTTAGCGCTCCTTTCATTGTTCAGCAGCTTTTCAAGCTGCTTTCTGCCACGCATAAGCCGAGAGAGTATAGCGGATTCGTTTGTCCTCGTGATCTCCGCTATCTCCTTGACCGAATAGCCCTCGCAGTAGTGCATATACATCGCTGTGCGGTTCTTCTCACTAAGTTTCAGGAACAGCTCAAACACTCTGCCGCCGTCCTCATCCTTATCGTCATAATGCGCTTTATCGGCCGCCGCATCAAGTGATACCGTATTTCTCCGCTTTTTTGAACGCAGCACATCTATGCTGTGATTTATGGCGCAGCGAAGCAGCCACGCCTTGACGTGGTCATCATCTTCGAATATCTCGCTACAGGTATAGAGCTTCAGAAATACGTCCTGTGCGACATCGTCCGCATCCTGCGGATCCTTGCATCTACACAGCGCTGTTCTGTAAACGCTCCTATAGTGCTGCCGCATATAGCGTTCAAGCTCATTTTCGGTCATTGCTTTCCTCTTTCCGCTTATGTATGTCTTAAAAGCGCTTTTTATAATAACACGTTTCGAAAAGTCGAAATATTGCGTTTGCTTTCAAATTTGTAACTTCTCACAACATTATACATCATTTTTAATGCAAATGCAACAAGCGCACGAGCCGAAACCTGTGCACCTGTTGCATACATTCAGTAAATATAGCACTCATATTCCTCGTTGCTGCCGTATATATCAAGCAATATACCGCTTGCGGGCGGCGCGTCCTCAAATGATGTAAGCAGCTCGCTGTCATGCTCGCCTGTTACGACATTTGTGCCTGTAACTGTCTTACATCTTATACCGTTATCGTCGAGAAGCTTTTTCGCGTCGGTAAGGTCATGTAGCTTTGACGAAAGCACGGGAGTGTCAAGCTCATAACCGAAGAAATGCTGTATATCGTTTATAAGCTCGGCAGAGCAGCCGTTCGGAGCCACGGAATAGACCTCCGGCTGATATATGCCGCGGTAGTCGTAAAACATACGCGCCTGCAATACCGCAAGTCCTGAGCTGTCGGCGGCAGTCAGCGCGATGTTATAATACATCATCCCTCTGTCCGGTTCATAGCATGGGTTGGAAACAGTAGTGCATTTTACAACACTATACCCCTTCTTAAAGAACGCGACCATTGACTGAATGATATGGTCACGGTCTTCCGGTACGAAATACTGTCCGAGATAGGTTATTGCAGGGTCATAAATATCCGGGACCTCGGTATATGTTCCGTCATCATTTTTAATTGATGTAGTGCCGCCCGTATCGTATTTTCCGAGCGGATCCTCCAGATTGAGAAATGTTTCGATATTATTGTATTCATCTATATCGTGCTTTGATGTGAAATTTATAAAATTAACAAAATCCTCATAATCGTCCGGCGCGGTATCGTCCTCGTCGGGAGTATATGACATAGATGTTACCGCAGCATAGTACCTGTGATAGTCGGGTTCGATCTGCGTAAACTCAAAGCCTATGCCGAGCCACTTGTCCTTTTCCCCGCTGTAATACTGAAACCACATATACGAGGTCACATCACCAGTACCGTGTTCATAAGTGGTATGTACCCTTCTGTCGGTAAGGACATAATCATCGGTAAAGCACTTTTTATAAAGTTCCTTCAAGGTCTGCTTATCGTTCTTTTCTATCTGATCGCGGTTATCAAAGAATGATGTTCCGGCACTAAAGGAATAATACAGAATATAGTCCGAAAAAATGTCTATATCCCCGTTTGCGAACGCGTCCGCGATACGCTGCGCCTCGAAGTTCTGAATGATAGTTTCAAAGCTTATCGCGCCGTTCCAACGGAACATCTGTCCTGCCGTCAGAAATGCAAGAGGAAATACGATGACCGCAAGCAGTACCGACAGAATTATTACCTTCAGGCGGCTGCGTTTGAGCCTGTTGTTTACCTTTCTGAACGGCTTTTGCTCGTCGGCGTCGGAAAGCTCCGCGACCTTCGGAGGTTCAATGCTCTCGGCAAGAGCGCGGCAGCTTTCGCATTCCGCGATATGCTCCTCCACAAGCGCGCGGCTCTCGTCACTGCACAGGTTCTCTTTATAAAGCGGTATCAGATCTTCAATGATACCGCAGGATATTTTTTCATTCATGATCTTCACCCTCCTTTAACAGCTCCATTAGCTTCTTCTTGGCACGGTAGAACGAAACGCGCGCCCAGTTCTCCGACTGCCCGAAGACCGCCCCGATGTCAGAAAACTTTAACTCCGCGAACACCCGCAGTGAGAATATTTCGCGGTATGGTTCATCAAGCCTGTGCAGAGCCTTATGTATCTGCAATATCTGTTCACGGCTCTCGAAACTGTCCTCGACGGATGTGCCGTCCGCGAACTGTTCGGCCTCTTCAAGAGGGATATTATGATTGTCGGCTCGTTTCAGGTAATTGAAGTAGTTGTTTTTCGCAATTGTGCAAAGGTAGGTTTTTATGGAGCAGGTACCATTGAATTTGTCGATAGATGTTATCGCGTTCAGCATCGTGTCCTGCATGATATCCATAGCAAGGGTCTCGTTCTTGCACAGGCGCAGGATAAACTTATACAGGTCGTTCGCGTATAGCCTGTATATCTCGTCAAACTCGCGCTCCATATTCTCACCTCCTTCACTTTATTAGACAACCGGGCATATATTTTCGTTACAAGAAAAGCTGCACAAATTACGAGCTGCCCGATTGTATATATTAACCAAAACGCACTTATATCAGTATATCAGATACAGCGTGGATTTTCAAGTGTCCGGCGATCCGGCACGGAAAACAGAGCCGCCCATCGGGATGATCCGACAGGCGGTGCGATTTTATTACTTTATATTATACCACGAAACACAAGGCTTTGTCAACGGTTTTACAGAAATACGATTTGCGTGACGTGTGACAGAGTGACAGGTGTGACACTCCTCACCCGACCTCTTTTATCGACTTCGCTGTCAAAGTTTCTGAGAGAGTTACCGTGCTGCAACCCGAAAGGAGCAGGGCGGCGCAGAGTGTTAATGCAGTAAGCGTTTTGGTATGTTTCATAATTCCCTCCGTCAACCGGTCTCTCCGACTGCTTTCAGATAATCCTCGTAGCTGTCAACATAGACGAATTTGCATTTCTCGCCCGACCGGCGCTCGTCAAAGCTGTTTTCGCCTTTCTCGGGAGTATATATCACAAGGTCGGGGCTCATTCCCTGATAGTAATGATAAAACGGACAGCTCACGACAGACCCCGGTATGTACATTTTCTCTATTGACGTGCAGCCTATAAAATCTCCGAATTCAGTCGTGGTAATGATAAAGTCACAGTCGTCCATTATCTCGATGACCTTCAGATTGGTGCAGTTCTCGAATACACAGTCGAGCGATGTCACTGTACTGTCAAATACAAGCTTTTCGACCTTACTGCCCTTTATCATTCTAATAAGCTCGTCGCCCTTGCGGAGAATGTCGTTCCACATATATAGGCCCTCGCCGTTATCGACAAGGTTTATCTCGCTTAGCTCCGTCATCGTGAACACATCCGAGCAAAATTTATCGATCGCGGTCGGAAGCGTCACCGAACGCAGCGCCGAGCTCTCAAACGCTCTGCTCTCTATGGTTTTCAAGGATCTCGGAAGAACTATGCTTTCTAATTCTTTTGTCCAGCGAAAGGCTTCCCACTCGATGCTTTCAAGACCCTCCGCTATGTTTACCTCGCTTACCGAGCTGTTTTCGAACGCACACACACCGATAGTTTTTACATTGCTTCCGATATTTACCGTAGTCAGTCCCACACAATGGGAAAAGGCTCCGCCACCGATCTCCGCAACGCTGTCGGGGACTGTGAACTTGCCCTCTTTCGCGGGCGGATAAAGCAAAAGCTTCGTCATATCCTTTGAATACAGAACACCGTCAACAGCTGTATATTCCTCGTTCTCCGGATCGACGGAATAGCTTTTTATTGTACTGACCGAGAGGTATTCGTGAAGCTGCATCGTATTTATGGTCTTGGGAAGTGTGACAGTCTCGATCTCCGTATTCTCGGCATAAGACTCCGGCATAAGCGGCATCATAATTGAAGTTACGGGATATTTACCGATGTATTCGGGAACGATAACATCCTTGTCCGTGCCGTGGTAATCACAAATATATATTGTATTATCGCTTTGCAGATAATATCCGAAGTCGCTCTCCGGAAGCTCCGGCTCGGATTTTGCTGTCGTAGTTGTCGTCGTTGCAACTTCCGAAGTTGTCGCACTTGCGGCGGCAGTCGTGACCGCGGTTGTCGTCGTTGTCGTCACTTCTCCAGTTATTACCGAAGTCTCCGCGGGCTTCTCCGTATTGCACCCCGACAATACTATAACCACCGACATCGCACCTGCAAGTAATTTTCTATGTCTCATATTCCCGACCTCCCGAAAAACAGTCTCTACTATATAAAACGAATAAAACGGCAAAATGTAACGCTTTTTTCGGAAACTTTTTCATTTTTGTATGGTTGCACAAAGCTGTTTGTATATTATGATCACAGCTCAGCCCGCCTGTATTTATTATATCATGGGTTTACATCATTTTCAATACTTCTCGTTCATTTCCCACACCATTTTTCAGCGCTCCTGCGCCGCATTTTGGGGTAGGTCTCGGGAGGGCGCTCCCTCCTGAGCAGGTAGTACCGCGCAGTCTATGCAAAGCCCGCCATAAGTCGGGAACTCATACCGCCAATGCAGGAAGCATTGCAGGGCGATACCCAAAGCGCGCACGACGCGCACATACAAGTATCGCCCGCGTGACACCGTGACAGCGTGACAGGCATAACAGATCACGGAGCAGGCAGCCATTCAAGCCCACCCACTCTGTGAATAAAAACTAATATTATTGTGCTTGAAGCTACCTCGCCTTTGTTACTTTCTGCGAAAGTAACGCAAAGGTACTTTTGACAGTGCGGCAAGCCTTCTATCAAAAGTCCCTTTGCGCCAGCCGTTCCCTCTGGACTCCCTTAATGCCGCCTCTGTAATCTGGGGCGGCAAGGAAGCGGCTACGGGAAAAGGAACAGACGAAAAAACGGTGTATGAACTCGGATCCAACGGAAAGACCGTTGCCGCATATACGGCTCTTGCTATGGTCAAAGAAGGGATACTTGATCTTGACCAAAAGATCATCTCATATCTCGACCCGGAACTGAAAACTGATGATAAAAGGCTTAATGACATCACGCTTCGGCAATTGCTCTGCCATACCGCCGGCTTTTCCGCCAGCTATGAATTCGGCATCGATAAGAATATCTATACCGATCCCGGTACCTCCTTCTGCTATTCGGGAGTAGGATACATCTATCTGCAGAATGTTATTGAGAATGCCGGAGAGATGCCTCTTGAAAAAGCCGCATCAAAGTATGTGTTTGAACCCCTCGGGATGAAAAATTCAAGCTTTGAAAGTGCCGATACGATCCACCCCTATATGATCGCGGGGACGGCAATACTGTATGCGCTGGTGATATTCTTCCTGTCCTTTCTTGTGCTTTCCGGCGCTGCAATCATTATTGGAAAGCTGAGTAAATCAGAAACGCTTAAATACAGCCGCACCCTGCCCTTCTGTTTTCTGCTGGCCGGTATCCTCAACACGCTGGCGTTGTTATTCCTCTTTTCGTCCAACTTTTCGAAAGTGCTGATATGGTTCCTGATATGCTTTGCGATCATAGGTATCGTACTGTTCCTTACGAGAAAGCTCACGAAGCTCCGTTATGCCGTTGTGCCGGCGATGAGTGTCCTGTTCATACTTATCGGCTTTTTCATTCCCGTAACTCTGCCCGTCTGCAATACACTGATACCGCAGGAAGCCAATTGCGCCTATACATTCCGCTCCACCGGTGAAGATATGGCTCTCTTCTGCAACGAGCTGATGAAAGATGCAAAAGAAGAGGACGGCGTTTTCAGAGAAATGTTCAGCCCCGCCGTTACGATCGATGAGCATAACGCATGGGGCTTGGGTGTTGCCATAGAATACAGCGAAGATTCACGGGATACATACTGGCATTCGGGTATCAATCCCGGATTCCAGAGTCTTTATGTCTTAGATCCTGATGAAAACAAATATATCGTTATCCTCACAAACAGTGACAGGGGTCTGGACTATTCCAAAGAAACTGCCCGCAGTTTTCTGGGCGTTGACGGGGTATGGGATATAAAAAGATAAACCTTTTATGCGGTCTCAGCCGGTTATCCAGCCGGAAAACCATAGCCCGTACCGATGATGTTGTTTCAAGGCGGCTTGAATATGCTGCAAAATGCGGAATAAGCGAAGAACGGGCGAATGAAATCAAAAGTGGTATATTTTCAGCATAAATAAATTAGTATTTCTCATATAAGACAAGCCAACAATTCACAATGAATCGTTGGCTTTTATTTACGCCATCTCCGAAATTTATTTCCCATTATTTATTATTACTTGATTTTTGGAAACAGGTGTGGTTTATTATAATTTCGCCGGTTCGAGGCCGATCTTCTTTTTCAGTGTGAAATAGCCGATCAGATAATATATCGCACAGGAAACGACTGCCGATACAATTACCTTTACCATAAACTCCTCGGTTATCTCATCGCCGAGCATCATACACTGTCCTACAAAAATAAACGATAAGGGTGAATTTGCAGAATGCAGCAGTGCTTCTCTGTCAGTCTCGTCTATCATCATCAGCATGACGCTGAACAGTGGTAAAAATGTCCCCTGCTTCAGAAAAGGACTTAAGAATACAACACAAAACATAGCCCTTAAACAAAGTATGGAATAGAGCATCAGCCGTGCCATAGCCTGCGGACTGCTGTCGTTAAGAATGCTTGTTATGGCCGTTGCAGCAAGAAATATGAGCATACCGGGCATAAATGTGATCGCCTTGCCGCAAATGATCTGATACGGTTTAAATCCCGCCATGATCTCGTAAACCTGTATTCTTTCGAAATAGCAGTAACTTATCACGCTGGTCGGTATAAACAAGACAACAAACATCGCCATAGTTCCGGACTGCGAAAACATTTTCGCCGGATCCTGACCAAGCACAAATCCGGATATGATCGTCAGAACAGCGGCTATAAATATGAAAGCAAAAAAACCGATATGGTGCTTTACGATCATCAACTGCGATCTGATGATATTATTCATGTCTGCCACCAACCTTTTCGAGATAATAGTCCTCTAAGTTCTGACCTTCTTCATTCAGCTTTGTGATGACAAGACCGTTGTCGGTCAGTGTTTTTGAGATGCGCAAAATATCGTCGAGCCGCTCAAAAATATGTATCTTCTCTCCGAGAATGACCTTGTAATCGTGAATGGACAGCTTATCTTCGAGAATTACCGCTGTTTTGTTGATGTCATTTGTCTTTAGTGCAATATGACCTCTGCACTTCACAAGCAGTTCCTCATGACTGAGGTTTTCGATAAGATTTCCGTGACTGATGATAGAGAAATCCGTGCAGAGTTCCGAAAGCTCCGAAAGCAAGTGGCTGGAAATCAGCACAGTCACGCCCCATTCTTCCTGCATACGCTTGATAAGCTGACGGATTTCCACAATGCCCTCCGGGTCAAGACCGTTCACAGGTTCGTCCAGCACCATGATCTCAGGTTTCGGCAGAAGTGCCATACCAATACCGAGGCGCTGTTTCATACCGAGCGAGAATTTATTTGCATGCTTTTTACCGGTGCCGACAAGCCCGACAAGCTCCAATATCTCATCAATGCGCTTTTCATCGGGATAGCCCCGAAGATAGCGGATATATTCGAGATTCTCACGCGCTGTCATCGAGCCTGCAATAATCGGCTGTTCTATCATAAAGCTCATCCTTGCACGGGAATCATCAAGGTTATCGGAGCTGTCAAACAGCTCCAGCTCGCCCTTCGTCGGAAAGAAGAATCCCGCCAGTATCTTCATGATCGTTGTCTTGCCCGCACCGTTCGGGCCGATCAATCCGCAGATATGTCCACGCTCCACGGTCAGGCTTAAATTATGCAGGACTTCCTGCTTTTTATAGGACTTGCAGAGTCCGCGCATAGATATTACGCTATTTCCCATATTCATTGCCTTTTCATAAAAATGATTTTTTAATTATGCCATGTATAAGAACTTTTGTACGAGGTATTATCAAACCTGCAATTGAGCGTTTTCTATCAGCCTGACTGCTTCGTCAAGCCCGCCTTCGGTATTATAGTTTCACTTTGTGTTCAGGCATCAAAATTCCAGAAACCCGTTCCGGTCTCGGGATCGAATTTTCTCTTTATCACGCCGCCGGCAGTCGGCCATAATTCTATCTCGGCAGTATAAAGAACAGTTATCGACTTTATGTGACCGCCCGCCATATGATGTCCGCCGTCTTTCTTGAACGAGAACATAGCGTGCGTGTGGTGGAAATACTCACCGTTTTCGTCTGTAACTATGTTACCGTTAAGTGAGACGAGCTCCAGCATGCCATCTAACGTCTGCGTTTCAAATGATCCCTTTTCCGGAATGAAGGTCTGTATCTCTGCCTGCTTACATCCTCCGATACCGCTGAATACCGCCGATTTGATCTGTTCTTTTCTGCATATTTCAATAATATTTCCGATAATCTCATCGCCGCGATCCATGCGGATGTATATTGTGCCATTGAAATTTCTGTAATCCATACTATTGCATTCCTTTCCTATTAACATAAGCATATCTTCTGTTATATTTCCTGTGGACTGCCGTAAGGACATACAGCAAGACACAACGCGCATGCTCCCCACCGTCCGAGCCTGTCGTAAAAAGAGCTTCTTATCCTGTTACAGCGGGTTATATCTATAATGTCATCCCTTACCATTCCTTTTTCCCATTTCACATCCAGAAAAGCATGCGCGGGACAGACCTTTATACACTTATCGCAGCCATCGGGACACAGACTTTTTTCGTATGTATGTGAATATTCAAAATCACAGTCTATGAGCACCGCCGAAAGCCTTACGCGCGGGCCGTATTTTTCTGTGATAATAACATCGTTTTTCCCAAACCAGCCTATTCCGGCATCCGCGGCGGCATCCTTAAATGAAAATTCGGCACAGAACCGACCGTCATCTTTTTGTGCGACTTCGGGAATATAGTATTTAACTCCCTCGGCTTTCAGAAGAGATTCTGTTTCCTCAACTTTTTTCTCCAATATCTCTTTTGCGCCGAGTATTCCGTCGTTGAATAAATTTTCCCGATAATTTTTCAGAGAAAGCTGATGTGTGTAAGGCACAGCAAATATCAGAGCAGATCGGTATTCTCCTTTGAAACTTCCGAAATTTATTTTTGTAAACCCGAATAATATATCTGTTTTTGCAAATATTTCTTCTATTTTCTTTTGAAGATCGTTCATAGTAAGTGCTCCTCTAAGATAAATCAGATAATATGAAGTGACCCCTCTTGCAAAGCGTGGATTACTCTGCTAAAATAAAAGTGAAAGAAATCAGCCGAGATACCACATACAAGGAGGAGTCACCATGAATAGTATAACATATATCGGGCTGGATGTC
>JAFZOA010000532.1 GCA_017550775.1 Ruminiclostridium sp.
ATACTCGGTATCGACATCTATAAGGTTGAGCATAAGCCTTGTGTATAAGGGATCGAACTGCGTCCCAAGACCCTTTAGTATCTCCTCGCGCACCTTGTCCTGCGGTATCGGGTCACGATAGCTTCGTTTGGACGTCATAGCATCGTAAGCGTCCGCCACCGAAATAATCCTTGCTATCTCCGGTATATCCTCGCCCGCGAGTCCGTCGGGATATCCCTTTCCGTCGTAGCGCTCGTGATGATAGTGAGCGCCTAAGCTCAGATAAGGGTATTCGGATATGGTCTCGAGTATCTGTGCGCCCATGGAGGGGTGCTGCTTGATTATCTCGTATTCCTCTTTGGTGAGCTTTCCGTTCTTGTTGATGATGCTGCTCGGAACGCCTATCTTTCCGACATCGTGAAGAAGCGCGGTATAGTAGATCTCCTCGCATTCTTCCTTGCTCTTGTGATTCAATTCTGCAAGTCTGCGGGAATAATCGGCAACTCTCGAAGAATGACCGTGAGTATAGGTGTCCTTCGCATCTATCGCGTTTACGAGGGCGGTCGCGGTCTGCTCAAACAGCGACTGCATACGCTTCTGCTCCTTTTCGATCTTCGCTTGGTTGAGATAGATTATCACTATCATTACGACGGTGAAGATCTCGGAGAAAATACCGGGAATGCTCGTAAGACCTTTCATGACAAGTATCTGGAACAAAAGAATCGGAAGCTGGAGTATGATGATGAGAATGGACAATATGAAGCCGAGCTTCTTATGGGACAGAACCATTACCACAAGGCAGATGTTGGAGAGGGAAGAGAATACCCCCGCAAATGCCGACATCGGGAGTGTGTCTTCCCCGAATGTAATGACCACTCCGGAGCGTGCCGAGATGATCGTGCAGAAATAGAGCATTATGTACAGCAGGATCGGTATTATTATAGTAGCTCCGGAATGTTTTCTTCGCATGAAAAGGAAGTCAAGCTTCCCGGGTTTTCCGGGCTTATCGACTCTGTTTTCTGTCTCTGTTCCTTTCATTTTTAAACCTCAGAATATGTAAAATCATGATCTTCAGATCTGAAAAAGTTGTATTGTATATTTTTACCACAATATTATACACTATTTTGATAAAACAGTCAAGATTTTTTCGACAAAAACAGCGATACGCATAATATCTTACTCTTGGATATCACCGCTCTTTAAAGTTATGACAGTAAAAGCGCGGTTAAACATACCGACCCGCCCCCGGGATACGGGAGCGAGCCGATAAAACACATGATACAAAGTCGTTATAGGCGGAGTTTTATCTCAGCAGTCCGCCTTCCAGAGTCCGTGCAGGTTGCAGTATGCGTACACCGCAACAGCCTTGTCGTCCGCTGTCAGAGCAAACGATACCGCAGGCTTGTCCGCAGCTGTAAGAGCCTTCCTCTGCATTCCCTTCCCGGTCTCAAGACATACCCACTCAATAAGGTGAGCTTCCGTCATCGGGTGCTCTACCGAACCTATCGCAACGTTCACAATGTTGCCTTCGATCGTTACTACCGGAACGTGCTTCTCCTTCGCCGCGTCAACGGTGTTGGCGATTATCTCTTCCATAGGCTCGCCGCAGCACTTTACCGGGCATTCCTTCTTGTCAACGATAGCGATGAACTGTCCGCAGGACTTGCATTTGTAGAACTTAGGTGTCATGGTGTTATCCTCCTGTAAGTCAGTTGATGGTTTAGTGATCTATGCAGCGCCCGGCATCAATACGCAAAGCGCAAGCGTAGCGTGGAGAACGTTTCCGTTCAGGACAGAGGCTCGAAATCCGCCGCGCCATGTCCGCAGAGCGGGCACTCGTAGTCCGGCGGGAGCTCGTCGCCCTCGTAGATAAATCCGCAGACTGTGCAGATAAAGCCTTTCTTCTTCGTCGGTGCCGGTTTCGGCTTGATGTGCTTCTGATACACGTCGTAGGTCACCGAATCGCCCTCGCCGATCAGTCTCGCCGCAGTGACCTCCGCCGTGAACAGCGTGTGCGTGCCGTAGTCCTGCGACGCGACCACCTTGCCCGAAATGTACGCGTTCACGTTGCTTGCGATATACACCACGCCGTTGTCGCTGCGCGCGAACTCAATGGGTGTATCCGCAAACTTGTCCTTGTCGCGGCCGCTCACAAATCCGAACTCCTTGTAGGTGTCGAACGGTGCCTTGTCCGTAAGCACGGAGATGTTGAACTTGCCCGTCGAAAGTATC
>JAFZOA010000533.1 GCA_017550775.1 Ruminiclostridium sp.
GACCTTTTCAAGGGCGCAAGCTTCATTATCACTCCCACCGACAAAACCCCTCAGATAGCGGTCGATCTGCTCCAGACTCTCGCCGGGAGCATCGGTTTCGGCAAGGCTGTCGTATCGACTCCGAAGAAGCACGACGAGGTGATAGCATATACCTCTCAGCTCGCCCACGTCGTATCCAACGCCTACGTCAAGAGCCCGTCAATGCTTAATTACGACGGTTTCTCCGCCGGAAGCTTCCAGGATCTCACCCGTGTCGCGAAGCTCAACGAGTTCATGTGGTCGGAGCTTTTTATGTGCAACAAGACCGCTCTGCTGAACGAGATAAACTGCATTCTGAATCACATAACCGAGTACCGCGACGCTATCCTGAACGACGATGCCGAGCGGCTGACCGAGATACTGCGCGACGGACGTGTGCTCAAGGAAAAGAGCATCGAGCTGTACAACAAGTAATATGGGAAAGTCTGCCAAACTTGCGTTCAATGTCGCATTCTGCGGGATCGTGACTGCGCTCGCTGCCGTATTCATGTTCATGAGTCTTATACCGTCGTTTGCTTACGTCGTACCTGCATTTGCGGGTATAGTAATATGGACTGTGAGCGAGCACATGAGCGTGAAATGGGCGTACCTGTGCTACGCTGCGACAGCGCTCCTTTCCGTCATGCTTATCCCGGAACCGGAAGCTAACCTGTTCTTCATATTCTTCTTCGGCTACTACCCTACCCTGTGCATACTGCTGCAAAAGATAAAGAGCAAGGTACTGTGCTTTATTGTTAAGCTCGCGATCTTCAACGTGGCGGTTGTAGCGGCTTATCAGCTGCTCATAATACTGCTTTCCGCGGAGGAGATGCTGGAGGGAATGGAGTTTCTCGGCGAGCTTGCGATCTATGTATTCTGGGGCGCGGGAAATATCGCGTTCGTGATCTACGATATCTGTCTGAAAACCATAAAAGAAGCCTATATCCGGCTGATAAAGCCGAAAGTTTCTGCAAAGCTGAAATAACGAAAGCCCGCAGTAATGCGGGCTTTCTTATTTTTATATGTTTTTCCGGATAAAACCGAGCACGGTGTTCCAGTAAACCTCCGGCTCTATAACACACGCTTCCGTATGCTTTGCACCCTTGACCGCAAGTATCTCCTTGTCCGGGTGTCTGCACGCTTCATAAAGCTTCCTTTGCATTCTGAAAGGTACAAATGTATCCTCCGTCCCATGGATAAAGCACATCGGGAGCTTTGACCTGCTAACCGCTTTCATGCAGTCCGCATCCTTAAGAAAGCTCCACCCCGCGTTCAGCCGCGTTATTATGTCGGTTATCCAAAGTACCGGGTACGGCGGGAGATGATAGATGTCATGCATGCTATGTTCAAACTGCTCACGCACCGAGCTGTAGCCGCAGTCCTCCACCACAGCCTTCACATTCTCCGGAAGCGTTTCACCTGCCGTGAGCATCACCGTCGCCGCTCCCATGGAAACTCCGAAGAGCGTGATACTGTCAGGAGTGTATTCCGCGTTGAGCTTGCGGATCCAGTCGATAACATCGTACTTCTCAAAATGCCCCATTGACGTTCGGGTGCCCTCGCTGAGCCCCATTCCGCGCATATCCGGCATGAAAACGCTGAACCCTTCTTCGAGGAACCTCTTTGCGTAACGAACCATTCCCCGGGACTCTGAATCATACCCGTGAACGGCGATCACCCAGTTCCGTGAGCCGTTGTCGAACACAAGACCGTGCATACAGTACCCGTCACGCGTAACCATGTACACGTCCTTATGCGGTACTGAGTTTATCCATGCTATGTTTTCATCTGTAACGCCGCTTTCAAATTTCTTCTTCAATGTCCGGAGATACGTTCTTTCGAGATACACCGCGCCGGCGGTACATACCGCAATAAACGCCGCGATACCGGCAAGAAGCTTCTTCATCTGACCTTCATCTTCTTTCGTGAAGTAATATACATACAGTATATCATTCTGCGCCTGTTTTGTCAATGCTCATAGATCGGTTTTTTTACGGCAATATCTCCTCTGAGCTTTATCGTAGCTTTAAGCTCCAGCCCGCCGTTGGTCTCGCTGTATTCCGTTACCGTGTCAAGCACCTCATACCCGTTCAGAAAGCTTCGTATGTACTGTTCGAGCTGCTGTCCGAGCAACCGCCTCACATCGTCCGGCGAGCGCGTCACAGTCACGTCCCTGTACCCGGTGTATGTCTCCGTGCGGACTTTCAGCGGGATATCGAACCCGAACAGCCGCATCTGCTCGGTAGTCTCGGTGCAGACGGTATTCTCCGTGGAGATATCACCCGCGTCGAGAGGAACTACGATCCCGAGTATCATGAGCTGACGGCGGGTAAACGACTCTCCGGAAGGGACTTTCTCCACGGTGGTATAGTCTATGGAAAAGCTCACATTCTCGGCGAAGTCCGCGATGATCTCCGCGTCGGCGTGAACGAGTATCAGGCTCTCCCCGGAACCCACAAATCCGCTTACAAGCACGCTTCCTTCCGCAGCACCGCTTCCCTTCTCACAGACGAGCTTTCCCGAGGTGACATTGGTCTCGGTTATCACTCCGGAGCGTGCCGCGACGATGTTGCAGGGTGTCATCAGATCGACAGGCTCGGTCTCATTGTCCGGTGTTTCGCTCATGTACACGTCCGCTCGGCTCCCGTTCACCTCAATGTTGATCCAGCGTATCTTGTCCGATGAGAGCATTATGTTCCGCTCGGCGTTCAGAGCGTCGGTGTCGTTGGCGAGAACGCCGGCGGTAAATCCGTAGTTTTCAAGGACTTTCAGCATATAGTCACTTGTGAGTTCACTGTTGCCGTGAATGTCGATGTGCCAGACAAACATCCGCAGCGTAAGTACGAGCGCAGCAGATACAAACGTACCGAGCACCAGTCCCGGCCGCTTGCGAAACGGTGATAGGTGAAAGTAAACTCCCCGCTTCTCGGTGACCCGGACTCTGACGCCGTACCTTCGTGAGAGCTTTGCTATCTGAGGGTAAGCGAAAACGCTCGTCCCGGCATAGATCACATTACCGGAATTGCGGATATCCCTGAGTGGGATCTTCCGTGAGATAAGCTCGTTAATACAGTCCTCGCAGTAAGCGCCTATCATGCTGAATGTTACTCTTCCCAGACTCATTCTATTTATCCTTTCCGTCGCTGTCAAATCCTATCGAATGGAGAGAACCGGTTATGACTATTCCCCTGTCGCTGTAATTGCGCATTTTCAGGTTAAGCCCGGTTATCGTGACGATACCGCGCGCGAGCCGCAGCCTGACCGTGTTCTCGTCGAAGCAGACCACCCCGATACAGTCTTCAACGGTAAGCTTCCCGTTGTCGTGTATCTGTATGAGAGAATGACGGACTGCGTTCTGCCTTAGCTTTTCATACTTGTCTGACAAGTCATACACATTCATTTTATCACCTTCCGGTTAATATATATGAATGAGAACGAAGAATAATGAAGATAATCCGGAATTAAAGGCGATAGTATAATTTCGGGATAATTTTTGTTTTACGCAATTGAAAGGTGATAAGGTGAAGAGAAAGAAAAAATTGCTGCTTATGGCAAAAGCCGCCGGTATAACAATTCTGGCGATACTCGCGGTGATATACCCGGAAGAGTCGGCGGGATCGGTGGTAAACAGCATAAACGTGTGTATAAGCTCGATAATCCCGTCCATGTTCGCGTTTATGGTCATAACGACCTACATTCAGTCCTCGGGGCTTTACCGCCTGATATTCCGACCGGTAATGCC
>JAFZOA010000534.1 GCA_017550775.1 Ruminiclostridium sp.
AACAGCGGGATACCGCGTTCCCGACCCCCGGACAAACGCCGTATCTCCGGCATGAACGAAACCGTATCATGGAGGTATTTAAACCGTGAGAAGAACAGAAAAGTGCATTTCGGCTGCGCTCGCAGTCGCGGCGATCATCGGAACGGCAGGCTGCGGCGGCGGTGCAAGAACCACCCAGTCCACTTCCGCGCCCGCAGAGACCACCGCGGCTCCCGCAGAAGCTACCACAACTTCCGCAACCACCCTCGACCCGAACAAGGACATAGATCTGAACCCCGATTACAGCGAGATCGCGGATATCGGAACGGTGGACAACAAGAACGAGAACGGAGCCGGAAAGCTCTATGAAGCCGGCAAGACCGCCGATACCGTTCATGCGCTCTGCTGGTTCGACTTCTACAACGTCACTCCCGAGCGTGAGATCTCGGAGCTTTTCGCGGAACGCTTCGGCGGTACCGTCGAGACCGAGATAGTAAGCTCACTCGAAGTGTATGACCGACTCGGCGTTCTCATGGCTTCGGGACAGTCCCCGGATATCATGCGCGTCTCCGATACCTTCTTCCCGAGCTACTACATCAACAACCGCTTCACTGCGCTTGACGACTGGCTCGATATCAAGTCTCCCGTCTGGGCGGATCTTGCCGACATCATCGAAAGCTTCGGCTATAACGGAAATCACTACTACTTCCCCTACGCTCTCACCGCAACAGAGTACGGCATAACCTACAATGCGAAGGACATTGAGGAGCTCGGAATGACCGACCCCATGGATCTTTACTTCGCGGGCGAATGGGACTGGTACGCTTTCGAGGATATCATGCTCCGCTGGAAGAACGACCATACCGACAAATACCCGCTCTCGTGGCCGACCAACTTCGCAGCCCAGCTTGCCGCCACCACCGGCGTTTCCGTAATAGAGCTGGAAGGAAATCAGATCAAAAACAACCTTAAGGACCCGAATGTAGTGCGGGCAATGGAATTCATAGAAAAGCTATACCGCGAGGAGATATTCTGGGACGGCTGGCACGGTCCCGATCAGCTCGATTCCTGGTCGGGCACACTCTTCTTCATGATGCCCCTCGACTGGGCGCTCACCTGCGGTCAGGAGTTCTGGTTCAAGAACAACTATGAGGGCGAGATCAAGAGCGTACCGATGCCCCGCGACCCCGACTCCGACACCTACTACCTCTACGGCATAACCTCCGGATATGTTGTCCCCTCCGGCGCTTCCAACGTTCAGGGAGCCGTATCCTTTATCCTCGCTTCGAGAATGTACGCAAGCGACCCCGAGGTAGTTGAAGCCGACCGTGAGGAAAAGCTGTACAACGGCGGTTACTACTACATAAAGTGCCCCGAGTGCAAGCACCAGTTCGAGAATGAACGCGGCGAGATCGGTGAGACTTGTCCCGAATGCGGAGCTCCGAGAAAGTCGAAGTTCAAGCTCACCTATACTCCCGAACAGATGCAGATATACGACGACCTCGTTGACCCGTCAAAGTTCACGTTCAAGTTCTCCTGTCACCCCGGTTTCGGTACCGACACTGCCGACAACCTCACCGAGATCTTCGACAGCCTTTCTTCCTCCGGCGAGAAATACTCCCACGTCCTCGACGAGTACTACAACAGTATCGAGAATGTCCTCGATGATTACAGAGCGCTTATGAGCTGATACCACACAGACGCAAAACAGCCCTGTACCGAAAGGTATAGGGCTGTTTTATTCTGATGCGTAAAGGAAATATCCCTTTCACGGCGAAAAAGTGCATGGATAAACATTCTTACAACGGTTTAAATATATCTATTTTTACAAAATGTTCCGCGCACGAAAAAAATCCTTGATTATGCGCATTAAAAGTAGTATAATTCTTTCTGTTGACCCGATTTTTCCTTTTCAATTTCCCCCGGTCGGGGGAAATCATAACCGTATTGACCCGCGGAAAGCGGAGTAAAGATAAAAAACACAGAACAAAAGCAGGAGAATAACATGAAACAAGCAAGACCTACCGAAGAAAAACTCAAGCCGAAACTGTTTTCGGTCATGAAAAATTACTCGGGCAAACAGTTTGTCAAGGACGTTACCGCCGGCATCATCGTCGCGATAATCGCCCTACCCCTCTCTATCGCGCTCGCCCTCGCATCGGGAGTAAACCCCGAACAGGGTCTCTACACCGCCGTAGTCGCCGGCTTCATCGTCGCGCTGCTCGGTGGCAGCCGCGTTCAGATTGCAGGACCTACCGCCGCATTCGCGACTATTGTAGCGGGGATAGTTGTCCGTCAGGGCATGGACGGTCTCATCATCGCTACGGTCATGGCGGGACTCATAATGATGATAATGGGCGTGTGCAGGTTCGGCTCGCTGATAAAGTACATACCCGGCACTATCACGGCGGGCTTCACCTTCGGCATCGCGGTGACCATTGTCATCGGTCAGGTCAAGGACTTCCTCGGGCTTCAATTCGAGGGCTCACCTATCGAGACCGTAGAGAAGCTCGCCGAGATCGGCAAGTGCATCGGTACGTTCAACTGGGAGGCTCTCGCGGTTGGCGCGCTCTCACTGGCGATACTCATATTCTGGCCTAAGAAGCTGGAAAAGATACCCGCGTCCCTTATCGCGGTGGTCGTCTGCTCGGCGCTTGTCGCTCTCACGAATATCAACGTCAACACCATAGAGGACCTTTACACGATCTCCTCCGATCCGCCCACGCTCACTATCCCCGAGGTCACATTCGACAAGGTGAAATCGCTTGTACCGGACGCGTTCACTATCGCGATACTTGCCGCGGTGGAATCACTGCTGTCCTGCGTGGTATCGGACGGTATGATAGGCTCGAAGCACCGCCCGAACATGGAGCTCGTGGCGCAGGGTGCCGCGAACATAGGCTCGGCGCTGTTCGGAGGAATCCCCGCGACGGGAGCTATCGCGCGTACAGCCGCGAACGTCAAGAACGGTGGCAGAACGCCGGTAGCGGGAATGGTACACTCGGTCGTACTGCTCATCATTCTTGTGGTGCTGATGCCCTACGCGTCGATGATACCGATGCCCACTATCGCGGCGATACTGTTTATGGTCGCGTACAATATGTGCGGCTGGAAGACCATTCGCAACATCATAAAGACCGCCCCCAAGAGCGACATTTTCATGCTTGTGGTAACGACCGTGTTCACAGTGGTATTTGACCTTGTGGTAGCGATAGGTGTCGGCATGGTGCTCGCGGCGATACTGTTCATGAAGCGCATGGCGGACGTTACCGAGGCGCACGCATGGACGGACGTTGACGACGAGGACACCGACGTGGACAACATTCTCCGCAAGAAGATACCCGAGCATACAAGAGTGTACGAGATCAACGGACCCATGTTCTTCGCGGCTTCCGAGAGATACAAGTATATGCTGGACGACAACGACATCAGCGTGCTGATAATCCGTATGCGCAACGTCCCGGCTATCGACTCTGCGGGCGTGGAGGCGCTCTCACAGATAGTGAAGCGCTGTGAGCGTGAGGGTGTGAACACGGTATTCTCCCACGTCAACGAACAGCCGCTCCACGCAATGACCAAGGCGGGGCTGTACGACAAGGTGGGCAAGGAGAACTTCTGCTCCCACATCGACACCGCCCTCGCCCGGGCTCAGGAGATAGTGAGTAAGACCGCCGCACAGGGCTGATAAGGACAACTTCTGCTGAATCGAAGTTTTCTCCTTTATGCGCGCGTCGTGCGCGCTTTTGGAAAACTTCTCCTGCACCTCCTTGTGGATAATAGATAAACTTCCCCTCGGTCATGCGACCGGGGGGAAGCTGTTTCTATGTGGAGTCAATTCTCCGCTATTCAATTACGAATCCGCCCCACTCGACTGCCGTAAAGCCGTTCCTCTCAAAGGTCTCCGGCTTAGCTTCGGAAGCGGGGGTGTCGTCCTTCACAAAGGCGAACCAAATACGGAATACAGTGTCCGGCTCGGGAGTTACGGCAAGCGGCATCGCTTCGTCCACATACTCACAGGTCTGCGGGTACATCGCGTAATCCGCGCCCTCGTCAAGCTTCTCACACCAGAACTCACAGAAGTCGTTTATCTCCGTTTCGTTCAGCCCGTAGCCGCTCAGTATCGCACGGAACGTGCTTTCGCGGTCATCGGCGGGTATCAGATACCCTTCGGAGTACTGGTACAGCTCCGGCCGGGTCAGCGACTCGTAGAACAGGAAGCCGTACTCATCTTCGCCGATGTACAGCGTTCCGTCCGGCATAGCGGTGCCGCTCCAGCCTTCCCCGTAGTCCGGGTCGGTCACGGTCAGGAGTTCCGGCGTTCCGAACGTCGCCGTGAACGGTGTTTCTTCCTCGGGGTAGAGGTAGATGTTCGGCTTATAGACGTTTATACCGTTGGCGGTAGCGGTAGCTCCCCTCGCTGCGTCGTAGAACGCCGACGAGCCGCCCGCCGAGCCTGTCGCACCGATAGAGTAGATGAAGCCGATGTGCTTTGCCTTCTCAATGGACATTTCCTTCTCGGCTTCCGACTGTTGCTTTCCTTCGTTACGGAAAAACCAGTTGGCTACCGACCTGAACCCCACCTTCTCTCCGAGCCACGTCGTACCGGAAACGAGCCCCTTCGTCCAGCGATCAAGAAATCCCATGCTCGGTACCATATAGTTTATCGCCGAGACCACGATCTCAGACGAAAAGATAAGGTCGAGCACCGCAAGCGGAAGTCCCGCGACCTTACCCGCGGCGGGTATCATTCCGACAAGGATATTGAAGGTCTTGAGCTCCATGGCGAGAAACTCAAAGAACGCGCTCTTGTAGCCTATCTCCGGGTTGCTGAGAAAATCGTAGGCGCTGTATATCGCGAGGGCTACACCGATAGCGGTCACGACCTTTGAGAACGTCGAGTTCGTTGCCTTGGACGCCTGTAACCCCTTCTTCTCGGATTCGAGAACGTCCTTGCTCTTTCTGTATTTTTCTACCGCGCCTGTTTTTCGCGTAATGAAATCATCATTTGCCTTGACCTTGCCGGGATTGCTGATTTTCTTTCCGTAATCCTTGGCGTTCGCGATCTTTGTCTCGCCGTTCTGAATACGGCGGTTCGTCCAGTCAAGACACTTCTCGTTCTGTTCTAAACCTTCCTCGATCTTCTTTCCGACCTCGGTCACCTTCTTGTCCGACCAGAGCTGCCCCGGGGTAGCGTAGTTCGTCCACTTTGTCGCGTCGTTGTACGCCGCCTGTCCGAAGTTTATCGGCTTCTCGCCCGTCGGAACATTCGCTTTCTGTGCGGGGGAATTGTTC
>JAFZOA010000535.1 GCA_017550775.1 Ruminiclostridium sp.
ATCCAGCGCTTCTTCGAGAACAACCTCAACGTGTCCGAGACATCGAGAAAGCTGTTCGTACACAGAAATACCCTTGTTTACAGACTTGACAAGATCAAGAAGCTCACCGGACTTGACCTGCGTGAGTTCGACCACGCGATAATCTTCAAGATCGCGCTCATGGTAAAGAAATATCTGTCGGCTGATCCCGTCAAGTTCTGATAGACGCGGCAGCTGTTCATCTGACTGTTGTTTGTTGCTTCCCGCACCCCAGGTGCGGGAAGTTAATTGCGAAAAAGCCATAGACGGCATACATACTCAAACTCGTTCAAAGGGAGATAATTAATGGTAGAATTGAAGAATGTTGACGTTCATTACGTTGACGGCGTGAAAGGCGGCGTCGACGCGCTGAACGATGTTAATATAAGGGTCAACGACGGTGAGTTCGTCTTCATCGTCGGCGACAGCGGTGCGGGCAAGAGTACCCTGCTGAAGCTTCTCACCCGTGAGATACAGCCGACAAGCGGACGCGTTTTCGTGAACGGCTATAACCTCTCGAAGCTTCGCAACCGCAAGCTTCCGTATTTCAGACGCTCGCTCGGAATGATATTCCAGGATTTCAGACTTATCCCCACGCTCACGGTATATGAGAACGTGGCTTTCGTTCTGCGCGTTATAGACAAGTCCAAGAAGTATATCCGTCAGCGCGTACCGTATGTTCTCGACCTTGTTCGTCTTAACGACAAGGCAAAGGCATACCCGGGGCAGCTCTCAGGCGGTGAGCAGCAGCGCGTCGCAATAGCGAGAGCGTTCGCCTGTGATCCCAAGATCATCATCGCGGACGAGCCTACCGGTAACATAGACCCCCGCCTTTCCTATGAGATCGTGGAGCTGCTCCAGGACATAAACGAATGCGGTACCACCGTCATCATGGTAACGCATAACCACGACCTTGTAAAATACTTCGGCGGCAGGATAATCAACCTGAAGGAAGGCAGTATTGCCTTTGACGGATTTATAGAAGGAGAATAAGTTAATAAATGAGAATGAGCAATTTCAACTACCTCGTCAAACGCGGGGTAGGGTCGGTGTTCAGGAACGGCATGATGTCACTCGCAAGCTTCTTCGTTCTGCTTGTGAGCCTGCTTCTGATAGGTCTTTCCGTGCTGGTCGCAATGGACATCGGCGTTATTATGTCTAATATTGAGGAAAAGAACGAGATAGATGTATATGTTTACGGAGATGTGCCCCAGAGCACCCTCAATCACATCACCGACGCTCTCAATGCGAACCCGAACCGCCTGAATGTTGTGTTCTATTCCAAAGAGCAGGCATGGGAGGACAAGCAGAACGAGATGCCGGAGATGAAGGAGCTTTTCGAGTACCTCCCCGAAAACCCGATGCCGCATACATTCAGAGTCACGGTGAAAGATATCTCGCTTATTTCCGAGACCGCGGACGAGTTCCGCACGATAGAGGGCGTGGAGAAGGTCACCGCGCCGTATGACTTCGCCTCGGCGCTCGTCAATATCCGCTCGACGCTCACCGTCATAGCGGGCGCGATACTTGTGGTAATGGTCGCGACGAGCATCATCATCATCTACAACGCGATAAGAAGCAGTGTTTTCTCCCGCTCGAAGGAGATCAACATAATGAAGGTGGTTGGCGCTACCAACTCCTTCGTCAAGATACCCTTCTTCATCGAGGGTATGTTCATAGGCGTTGCGGCGGGCGCGGCTTCATGGGCTATCACAAAGGTGACCTATGAGGCGCTGGTGCAGCTCTTCCGTGAGGATATCACGATCTGGCGCATATTCGGACTTGCAGAAATGGTGCAGTTCGATACAGTCACATGGTATCTGCTCGCGGCGAACTGTATTCTTGGGGCGCTGCTCGGCGCTATCGGTACTATCATCAGCACCGGTAAGTATGTAAGAGTGTAAGACCGGGGGTAAGGCAAGTTATGAAAAGAAGAACATTGACCGTCATACGGGGAGCCGCCGCGGCGGTGTGCTGTCTCGCGGTAGCCGTTTGCGGACAGATATATGACTCCGGGAGCGCTGTCATAAAGCCGGTAAGGTCGTATGCGGACACCCAGTCCGACCTTGAGCAGAAGATCAAGGATGCCGACCAGAAGATAAA
>JAFZOA010000536.1 GCA_017550775.1 Ruminiclostridium sp.
ATCTGCTTTCCGGGTTCTGTCTTCGGAACTTCGAGCTTCAGCACACCGTTCTCGAATTTTGCCTTGACATCTTCCTGCTTTATCTGATCTCCGACATAGAAGCTTCTGGACATAGAGCCGGAATAGCGTTCCTGACGGATAAGCTTTCCTTTCTTATCCTTCTGATCCTTGTCAAGTCCCTTTTCGGCACTTACTGTCAGATAACCGTCTTCAAGCTTGACCCTGATCTGATCCTTGTTGAATCCGGGCAGGTCGATGTCCGCTTCAAAGTGATCGTCGTGCTCGTGAACATCGGTCTTCATTATGCGGGAAGCTTTCTTGCCGTACAACTTCTTGTCGATGTCACCGATATCGGCGAACCTCGGGAAATCGAAGTCCATGAGATCATCAAACAAACTTTCTCCAAAAATCGTAGGCAGTAACATAGGTCATTCCTCCTTCATACTCATCAACATTATTGCCTGAATGCTTCTGAGCAAAGAGGAAATTTCTTTTATGTCCGCATCGTGCGGACTTCCGGAAATTTCCTAACGGCGTCATGCCGCTGGCACGGAGGGTTTGGATATGAGCTGTACATTCTTGGGATCCTTACTCATATCTTCTCTGTTCCTTTGTTCGATTCATATTATACCACAATTTTTAGCACTGTCAATAGGAGAGTGCTAATTTTCTCAAACTTTTCACAAAAAACATATTTCTGTCACAAATCACTGATTTTTTGTTCCCTCCGCCCGAACTCTCCTTTCGTCAGAACAGCTCTGCATACGTCACGGTAACGCGGCAAGAAGCTCTATACCCTGACGTTTGTTGCTATTGTACAAATTCCGGCCTGATACATTGTCAAATTTGTCGAATATAGCTCTGTGGACATTACAACTATTGCTATTTCTGTGAAAATTTGGTGTAATATAACAAATGCGCCGGGTAATGCGCAGTATCAATGTGCAAATTCTCCAAAAACGCGGCCTGCGTCCCCGGTATTCTGCTTATTTTATAGAGAGTAATATTCATCACCTCGAAAAATTTTGCATTTATTTCAAAAACCGGTCAAAATTTTCCCGCTCAAACGGTTAAACATACAAAGACCGGATGAAACGGTTAAAATCAACACACAGGAGGACAAAACTATGTCAAAGGAAACCGCAAGGAAGTTCATAACAGAGGCTATGAATAACGAAGAATTCAAAGCAAAGGTGCAGGATATCGAAGACCCCGCAAAGATCGTGAAGCATTAATGCGGGTACCGAAAGACTGTCAGGGGAACGCGGCGAGAACGAAGGAAGACTATGTAACACACCCCGGACAAAATAAGCTTCAATGATATAAAACAACATAACAGGAGGACAAAACCATGAAAACCTTGAGGAACTTTTTGACGAGATCGCGGCGAGCGACGAACTGAAAAAGCAGCTTGCCGAGGCGGCAAAGAACAATAAGGTACTTGACTTCGTAAATGCCGGCGGTGTAGAGACGCCGATGAAGAATTGAAAACATTTCTCGAGGAAAAGGCGAAGACCGATGGCGAGCTCACCCCCGAGGAGCTCGAACAGGCCGCGGGCGGCTCCGTGGCGGAAAGGATCGGCTGGAACGCACTGTATTCCATTTGTTATTTGTTCTTTTGTGCCAATGCCGCGCCGGCAATAGACAACGAACGCACGGCAAATGAAGCGTTCTGGTCGACATTTACCGCAGGCATCATCTGCGCGGCAACGGCGGCTGTCAGCGCCTACACAGGCAGCACAAACATGACCGGTGAACGCGGCGATAACGACGGCAGACTGTGTAATACCCAGATAGAACCCGTCAGCCTTGAGGAAGGAGAAACAAATTGAGAACATCGGCGTTCCTGATCGGGAAAGACGATCATGGATCAAGAATGTGCAATTCCGCGATGAATGGAACAGTGGACTAAAAAGGCAGTTGAAAACAGGAGGACACGCAAAGCGCCTGTATATGAATAGCACCGGGGACTTCTGTCTCCCCGGTGCTTTTGTTATCCGTAAAATATCCGGCGGCTGCCGCACAGGACGTTCTGTAAGCAGAAAAAATCCCCGCCGCGAAGGGCAGGGATAATTTTCATGAGCGTTATGCCGCATCTGCTGCAAATATATGCTTCCGGACAGGCTCGATAGCCTTCATGAGCAGGAGACCGAGAACTCCGCAGGAGAGCACCTCGCCCGCTCCGACAGTCAGCATGAGGAACGGTATGCCGTCCTCCACACCGTAAGCGTACGCAAGCACGAACGGTATGATGAGAGTGTTCGCGAGGATAGGCGGTATCGGCGCGAGCCATTTGAGCTTCTTGCCGATGAAGTAAGTCCCGACCGCTCCGATAAGCGTTGCAAGGCTTCCGAACACGATGTCCCAGAATACACAGCCTGTGAGTATGTTTGAGACGATGCACCCGACGAACAGACCCGGTATAGCTGCCGGAGTGAAGATCGGGAGAATTGTGAGAGCTTCCGAGAAACGAACCTGTATCGCCCCGTTAGCAAGGTTGAACGCGCCCGCCGTCAAGGTCAGGACGGTGTACAGCGCGGCGATCACAGCCGCGTGTGTGATGAACAGTACCTTTTTTTTCATGTTGTTACCCGAGGACAGAAGGCATGGCTGTCCTCTTTTCCTTTCGTAGTTTTGATCTGAGGCGGTGTGTCGCCTCGGCGAGGATTTTGCGAACTCGCCTTATATATAAGAGCACCGGAATGCTTCTTATCCTGTTTTGGACGGGATTTAACCGTTCAGCGCGCGCTGTCCGATGTCATGGCGGAAGTGCGCATTCTCAAAGCTTATCTCTCCGACAGCCTTGTACGCTTTATCCAGCGCTTCTTTCAGAGCGGGAGCCGTTGCCGTCACTCCGAGCACGCGTCCGCCCGCAGTCAGGAAGGTCTCGCCGTCCAGCTTTGTTCCCGCGTGGTAGATGTACGCGGAGCCGTCCGCAAGCTGTCCGTTCCCGTCAAAGCCGCTTATAGGGAGCCCGGTCGGGTATTTTTCGGGGTACCCTCCGCTTGCCATGACGACGCAGGCGCAAGAGCCATTATACCACTCAATGTCGAGTTTGTCAAGTCTTTCTTCGCTTATCGCTTCCATTATTTCCACAAGGTCGGTCTTTAAGAGCGGGAGCACCACCTGTGCCTCGGGGTCGCCGAAGCGGCAGTTGTACTCCACAACCTTTGCGCCCTTCGG
>JAFZOA010000537.1 GCA_017550775.1 Ruminiclostridium sp.
ACCGCCGTCAGGACGAGCTTGACCCGACTGTTGACACGGTGTTCGTCTGCAAGGAGGGTAAGCGCAGTATCCTCGCAGTACGAACCCTGCACGAAGCGGGCTACAAGGGCGCAGCCTACAACCTCGCCGGCGGTACCAACGCGTGGTCGCGCGAAGTGGACAGCACATTCCCGCAGTACTAAAGCGCTTGTGCGCTGTGGGGGAGAAGAAACTTTCTATAGAAAGTTTCTCCCCATCCACACCCCTCGCTTCAAAGACTTTCACTCTCCCGCTTCAAAGAAATCTGAAAAATTTATGAAAAACTATTGCATTTTCAAATAAAATATGCTATAATACACATGTTATTCATACCTACTATATAGGTATGAATATTGATCTACATTCCCCAATTCCGGGGAAGCGGAATAAAACATCATCAACCAACAGGAGGCAACACAAATGGCAACAAAAGACGAAGAAAAGATCATAGCTCTCGGAGCTAATGCGGCGTATAACCTCGCCGACATCAACAAGACAAAACCCCAGTATGCGGCTCTCACGCCCAAATACCTCACAAGAGTCCTCGAATTCAAGGGACTTGATTCCGGTATCTACCGCGTGAACAAGGTCAAGGAGGGCGACACTCCCCTCGATGTTCTCTGCAGCTCTGAGAAGAAGTCCAACATAATCCCCCAGGGCTTCGTTGAGTACGAGGAAAAGCCCCGTGAGTACAGACTCGCGAACATATCCACTATCATAAACATCCATACTCCTATCGAGGATGTTTACAGCTCACCCTTCGATCAGGCGAAGGAGCAGCTCGAACTCGCTATCGAGAGCCTTCGTGAGCGTCAGGAGAGCCAGCTCATCAACAACGACGACTACGGCCTGCTCAAGAACATAGCGGACAAGCAGAGAATACAGCCTGTTTCCGCAAGCGGCGCTCCCACACCCGACGATCTCGACGAGCTCATCTCCAAGGTATGGAAGGATCCTTCATTCTTCCTCGCTCACCCCCGCGCAATAGCAGCTTTCGAGCGCGAGTGCACCAAGCGCGGCGTACCGCCCGTAACAGCGAACATTGCCGGCGGCACATTCATTCTCTGGAGAGGTATTCCGATCATCCCGACAAACAAACTCCTCGTTGACGGCGTTAAGGAGCCCAAGGGCAAGGGCGGCAAGACCAACATTCTTCTCGTCCGCACGGGTGAAGCAAAGCGCGGCGTTATCGGTCTCTATCAGCGCAACCTTAAGAACGAACAGGGTCGCGGTCTCGCGGTTCGGTTCCGCGGCATCGACGACAAGGGCGTTGCTTCCTACCTACTTTCGCTTTACTGCTCCGCGGCTATCCTCGCAGACGACGCGATAGCTGTCCTCGAAGATGTTGAGGTTGGTGAATACTATGACTACGAATAATTACGGGCACGCGCCCGCTGGCGATCCCGTATCGGCATTATCTGCTTCTCAGGCATATTCTGCCTCGCAGCCGTCATATTCTTCTGTTCCGACGGAGCAGCAGCTTGAACAGCTTGCAAACTCCCTCTTTCCCGACTTTGAAGCGGATAGATGTGCGGGCGGTATCGAAAAGCTCGCGACAACCGGCGACCCGTCCGTGATCTACGACGCGGCGACGAAAGCCGAAAGCTACTCAGGCTACTTCGGAAGCGCGGGCGGCTATGAGCAGCAGGCGGAAAGTTATGCAGGCTACGCACAGCTCGCGGACGGCTTCGGCGGCGGGTACTATTCCGACTACGAGGCACTTGCCAACGAGCTCACAAACGGCTATTCGGCAGAACCGTCCTTCGCTTCCCCGACCGCTGCAACAGGTGAAGCTGCACCCGCACAGGCGAAAGCGCAGACTAATGGCT
>JAFZOA010000538.1 GCA_017550775.1 Ruminiclostridium sp.
CCCCGCTTCCAGATGTGCTTTGAATATTTCATACGGAGCAAGGGTTTTTACATGCTTTTTCTGGTCTGCAAATATATGCGCTTCCTCGCGGTATTGCAGATCGTTATAAACCATGCACCAGACCGGGGTATCGCGACTGCATGAGGCAGCAGCAACTATTTCAGCAGTATGCTGACCGTCAAAAACATAGTTCACGCCGTCGCGACGGCTCACTTTAACGGGATTTAGCTGATAAACGTCAAACTCCTCCAAAGCTTTGCGAATATGTACTTCGGACAGCTCGCGCTGATAATCCTGATTGGATACAAGATCCTTAATAGGTATCAGTTCAAACGAAACGTCAGGGATACATTTTCTCTGGTCATCCGTAAGCGCCATTGCGTTTGTCATTGCAATTCCTCCAATGTTATATTTATTTGCACTATCAATTTTATCAGTGCGTCAGAGAGTTGTGATTTTGCTGTATCTGTTGCCTTGTCGGTATCTGTATGCTCCATAGCACGTGAAATAGATGAAATCCACATAGGAACCGTAAACGTAAGTCCACGAAGTTCTCTGTCCGGGTCAGAGATTGGCATATTCTTCACGCCCATAGATAAAGTGTTGCTGTCAAGATTGTTATCATGTTTTTGATGTATCGAAGCAGCTTTTAAGCCGGATGTATCGTGTTCGGTATAATTACAACAATACCGATATAACTCCTTATCATCGTCCGTATATTTTATTAATTGCTGATATGGGATAAATATTTTCCCCGTCATAATATCATCAAATGTTACAGGATCAATGTTCCGAATTTTATCCATAACGACTGCAAAAAAGCCAAATTTATTAACAGACGATGAACTGATGTTTAGTTCTCTTTTTATTTCATTTGCAGCTTGTTCACGTGCTGATATTTTGTTTCCCGTTTCATCAAATAATTGAATCTTTTTACCGTTGCTGTCTTTTTGAGCTAATGCAGTTATATTTTTTAAACAAATAAACCATTTGCCCACAAGGAATCTGTAAATAGGAGTGAATTGATATACATCAGTTACGCGCTTTTGACATACTTTAATTATCGCGTTTTCACGGGTTTCAAAATCATCCTCGGTAACATTGTATTCAATATTTTCATTTCTACATATCTCATACCGCTTATGACCATCAAGTATATATCCGTGCCATGTAATGATAGGCTCTTGACATCCAGCTTGCAACAGGCTACGTCTAAGTTCATTTAGCGTACTTTCTGAAACTGGGATACAAAGGCTCATAAATTCATCATCAGTATTTAATTCCAGACTCATTTCATGTCCTCCGTAAACGGAACAGCATTTTCAATAGAAAAAGTTATTGCCGACATATTATGTGTAAACACGCCTTTTAATAGATATGACCGTTCTTCTTTCAACAATCCGCTGACCTTTCGTATTCCGTCGATAAGACCTTTACTGTGAATATAGCAGGCACCGCGGCTGTCGAAATTCAGCCTTAATGCACCACGCTGCCCAATCTCCGCTGTCAGTATCATAAGATTATTTGTTTCGCGCTGATAACCGATAAACACATAACTTGGATTGCCCAGCTCTTTCAGCGTTCTGTTGTGAATGTGAATGCGATTATTTTTTATGTCAATAAGTAAGGACAAAGAATTATTATTCGACATAACTATTCACCCGTAACATTCTGCTCGGCATTATTGTCGCTTACAGCGTGCTCGCTGCCGTCCTTCACCGAAAGAACCGTAAAACCGGAAAAAGTGTTGAATTGGAGTGTTCGCTTGTATTCTCCATACTTCGGCCCGAACGAGCCGTTCCAATCGTGCGGAAGTACATACCTGTTAGATTTACCTTCGGTTACATTCCTTCGGAAAGGCTTTGCGCCCTCAAGGTCAAAGGCAAGTATTTCTTCACCTTTGGCATACATTCGTTTTCCAATTGCCCTGTATCTGCAATCGGGATCCCAATCCATCATTTTACATAACGACAGAACGAAAGGGAGCCCGGTGCGGTGTTTGGGATACCTTTTACCGTTCTTTGTTATGACCCAGTTATATCCGTTGAGTTCAATTTCGCTGCATGGTTTGAAGGCAAGTATTCTATCTCTGCGATTGATTAGTATCTTGACATAATCAGCATTTGCCAGTACACGAACAGCAGCAGTGTTTGCTGTTATGATTTTGCCGTTAACGGTAAATGCCGGTTCTTTTATCTGTGCAAAATACACATCTTCAGCGATCTCAAAGTCGTCAATCGGTAATTCCATACCCTCAACCACACGCAATCTTTCGTCCATTATACTGCCTCCTCAAATAATTCCCCGAGCTCAGAGCGGAGAAATTCTTTTATTTCCTCATAAGGTGTTATATTTAAGCGTGATCCCGACAAACAAGCTATTCCATCAAGCTGTGTCTGCCATTGTTCCTTAGTTAGACAAGAAAGCTCATGTAGGCTCTTTTCTTCATAATAACCATGGAATCCATGACCGGAGTCCTTAGGTAAAGCCCGAACAAATTTACCGGTTAGATTTAGTAATTGACCGCTTGCATCAATACCGGCGACCGACAGATATTCATCTTTTCGTATAAGTACGCTTGTATCAAGATATGAAAATACACATGCATTGTAATTCCCATCTCGGTAAATACAGCCATATAATTTATATCTGTATTCCGGTTTCCACTCAAAAATATCGAATAGAGTTTTTATATACGCTTTACAGGCAATACCACGGGTCATCTCACCGACCGCGTCAGCCCATTTGATAGCATATTTGCTTTTCTCTGACGCAGGTCTTACAGCGAGTTGCTTTTTAATCGGGTGAACAAGAAGCTCGACATAGTTTCCGCAGTTCATGTTCCTTACACATGACGTGCCGAAGCGAATCCCGTTCAGACCGAGAGATACGCCCGGAACCTGTCTGTCGTCAAACAGCTTGAGATCAGCGACTTCAAATCCCCGTAGGTCAAACGTACCTTCTTCCAACACTATCTCAGTTACTTCGGGAACAATACCGCTGTCAACTCTACGACAGGCGTTGATATAGTCAGTTTTGGTAAAACTACCCCATTTAGGGTGAATGACAACAAAACCCTTCAATAATCCTTCCGGTATTACTTTCATCTCAGGCAGGCGAGATGTGCCGCCGTATTTGGCATTATCCATTATTCGCTGTACGGCAATGAAATCATCATGTGATACAATGCTCTCATGCTCATTTTTATAGTAACTTTGTGGCTTTTCGCCGTTGTTCTTGAATGATTTCTGGTCTCCTGCATCCGGAGCAAATATCTTGAAACGCTTTCGTGTTATAACATCACCGCAGTAACGCTCATTTCTAAGCGAATTGGCAACACCGCTTGCTGTCCATTTGATATTTCCGAGATAGCTTCTCTTGCTTAGTTTGATCAGACAATCAGCGATCTGCTGAGTTGAGTAGCCATACAGATACATATAGAACATCAATTTCGGAATATCCTTCGTATCGGGGTTAGCCGCCAGCTTGCCGTTATCATCTTTCTGAAAGCCGAGAAGTTCCGGTGTCAGCGGAAGTCCGTGATCAAGACGCATACGAAGTGAAGTCTCCATACTTCTGCTTCGTGTGCGGGATTCCTGCTCTGCGATATTTGCAAGCGTTGAAAGAGTCAGCATATTATTCGTATCCAAAGAGAATAATCCCTCAGATTCAAAATACACGCCGACTCTCTTTCCGCGTAGCTTTTTTATAGTTTCCAGAAAATCAACGACATTTCGTGACAAACGTGAAATGTTCTTGACTATTATCATATCGAGCTTTCCCGCGTAAGCATCTTCGAGCATTTCATTGAAACCTTTTCGCGGAGCGGTAGTAGTACCGGATATACCTTCATCGGAATATATCTTGACAAGTTCCCATTTCGGACGATTTGCCACCATTTCCATGTAGTATTTTTGTTGAAGTTCAAATGAAGAAGTCTGCGCCGGGTCACCAGTGGATACTCTGGCGTAGATTCCAACACGCTGCCTATCGTCAAATCTTATCTGGTCAGCGCCTTCGTTACCGGGTCTGTATGAATAGTTCTCCGGATCCGTAGCCGCTCTTATCCGGCGACGTACTCTGTCTTTTCTTTCTTCGTTTGTAAGTCCGGACATCATTCTTCCTCCGATGTGTCGGCTATCAGCTTCATACGGTTATCATAAACCATAGGCAGATCAAGTTCGTCAGCAGGCAATGCGGTATATCCCGGTGGGAGAATATTGCTGTTTTTAAGGTCGGCTCTGTAATAAGAAGCCAGAGTATAAATATCATCTGAGATAAAGTAAATGCCTATGGGATGCTCCTGCGCGGCAAGTATTCTAGCAATGAATCCAAGCTCCTCCGGGTCGCTTGATACACTTGTTGTCTTTTGGGTAACTATAAGATCAACTTTTCCCTCAAAGCAGTCACCGAGCAATCTGCACCATTCTTTTGAATACTCCATGCCCGGAGCTTTCATACCCTTGTCAATGTAGAAATCGACAAGAGTCCACGCCGGGCAAAGTGCAATATCATCGGTAAACTGCTGGATGTGCTTTTCAATGTAATCTTTATGCTTAGTCTGATTGAAATAACGGATGTACACGCCAATCTTGAACGGCGTGTAAGGCATAGGATATTCATGCTCAATAGACGCAAGCCATAATTTATGTCTGGCAAGGGTCTTCGCTTTGGGATCATCTTTAATGTGCCGCCGGAATATGTTTTCGTTCATGACTGTGTGATACCCCATATCCTGCTGTTGAGTATGTACGATAAGACTGTTTTCCATAATGCCATCCTCTCGTATATATTGGATAAACATTATTATACTCACGTTTTCAGGCATGGTCAACCACATAGATGTTTAGTATTCTACATGGATGTATAAATTTCAAAAATTTTTTATTGTTTTCGTTTAATGTATTCCGAAACGACTTTATCAAAAAGAGCTTTAAGCTCGTCCACTGTCAGTTTTTGTTTTGATACGATCGCAAGCACGATTTCGGAAAGATCCGGTTTCATAGTGCGCTTTTGTTTCTGATACTTTATAAAAGCGGGGAATAGCGGTATGCCAAGCACTTCTTCAAGGCGGTTCACTGTATCAATAGTCGGATTTGAGATATTAAGTTCTATGCGACTCACCTGCTGAAGGGACATTCCGATACTAAGCGATAATTGCAACTGGCTCAGATTCATATCCTCTCGTCTCATGCGCACCATCTCACCGGGAGTCCTTTTAGTATAGTCAGGCTTATATTTTCCAATTGCCATTTTATGCACCCCTCATATAAGTTTGCACTAATGATAGCACTATTTATCTTGACACTAAAGGCGGAACGATGAATGACCAGAAATTTGTATTTACGACAAGCTGTACATAATACTTCAGCTTAGATAAAGCGGTCACGCAATTTATGGGCGGAAAAGGGAGCGAATAATGTTCAAGAACCTTGCTTTGAATGATTGCAGCAAAAGCAAGAAATCTGGTGACCCATGTACGAATCGTCCGTATAGTCTTTTCGTCGACATCGCAGTCCAGTTTATCGGGAGAGGTATCATATATTTGAGCATAGGTTTCGGCACTATGTCTTTTGTATGGGATCATACTGTCAGTCAGCTCACGATGAGAACGACAACATTCAGGACAATATAAAACTTTCAGAGAATACAGTTTTTCTCCTTCCGGCAGCATCAGTTTACGGAAACATCGTCCATGTGGTATCAAACATCCTCCACAAACAGGGCAAAAAGGCTCATTGGTACTGCATATTTCTGTAATCTCACCATTTACACGTTCTTTGTAATTCGTTGTTATAATCATACACCCACATAATGTAACAGCTTCTTCCGGGGTAACCGAAAGAAGCTGGTTTTGTATCTGTTGTAATATAATGCACCACTTCATATATTGCTTTTAAGCGAAGATAATGTTATTGGCTGACTTCCAACGTCTCGGCATCAAAATACACGATCTGTTTTTTCTTACCCTTGGCATACTCTATTGCATCAGGTTCCTCATCACCCACGGTCACGGCAACAACAAAGTCGCAGTTGTCGATCATGTACCGGTCAGCCATGTCGTAACGATCCTCAACGGTCTCGCAGATGTCGGTATATTTGAGGGGCAGAGCCGGCGCGCTATCGGCGGTCTCGATAACTTTATAGTACCTGTCGCGCCAGTCCTCAGCCCATCCCGTGTCCTGCTCGTCACAGGGAACTACTATTGCGGTCTTGATAGAATGACCGAGCCCCTTTGAAGCATCCGCCATTTCCAGACACCACAGCGGAACACCAAACTCGCCGTTGGTCATGACTGTAAGCGTGACATCAGCGGCAGCCTTTTGCAGCAATGCCGAAAGTTTTGCTTTGAGCATGATCACGCTCTCCTCAGCTTCATTGAACTTATACGGCAGTTTATCGACCGGAACCGACACCACGGCGCAGACAGCTTCCTTTTTCATTTCGTATTACCCCTTTATACAAAAAGTGCGTAGCATAGAGCTACGCACCGAAAAATGCAAGCTCATTGCTGCGACACAATACAATTTAGCTGCTCACGCGTACTAAAAAGGCCTGCACTTTTACCGAGGTAAAAGCACGGGTGAGCAGTGCATAATATTGCAAAAATATCGTGCAGTAATTAAATTGTATTATGTCGCAAGAACATTGTACCACAATTCTGATAAAAATGCAATACCAAAACCGAAAGACCCTGACAGTTTTCCTGTCAGGGTCTTTTTGCACAATATCGAAAGCCGTCTCTTGTGCATTTTGCAGATTTTATTCCGGCAAGTCAGAAAAAGCCCCCAAAATCGAGCTGAAAATTTCCCACCTTATGAAGGACAGTATAATTTTGAGTAATCTTATGTAACATCTGCACAAGTTATGACCCCTTCGTTTGGTCATAACGGAGATTATAAATGAAAGTTGTGTGAACCTACCGCAAAAACCGCTGATTATTTTCCCTTATAATAGAGGGACTTATAATTCCGCGGCTCAACATGCAAGAATAAAAAAAGATCTCATCATTGGTCATAACGCCGATTTTAAATGAAAATTTTGTGAAACTACTGCAAATTCGGCTTTGAAATCTTCATATAGATGAGAGGATATTTAAAATCGGGATGTCGGAATACGTATTCCAAGCACTCTGAAAACGGCAAAATAATACACAAAAAACCATCTGCCGAAAGTCCTTAACCCAGCATCTTTAACGAATTTTCAAAAAAGTTGCGATAAGCTATTGCTAACACCCTATAAAAATCGCACTTTTTTATCCTTATATATGAGAGGATATTTTTTGAGCACGTGTTTTCGTCTCTCAGAAACAACGAGACCGGTATAAATATCACCAGTCGCCGCATCTCCCCAAAGCCTTGGATTGTATATTCCTACGAAATATCTGAAAAGATCAGAAATGC
>JAFZOA010000539.1 GCA_017550775.1 Ruminiclostridium sp.
AACGAACACGTTCCGATATGGAATCACGAGATACTTCTGAAAGACATGGGTGACCGCTGCGAATACACGGACAATGTTGAGATTGGCGCAGGTCGGAAAACAATTTTCATATACATCTGGGCATGTCTTTTTTATCGGCACCGACAGAGAAAATGGATAAGAATGCTTAAAAAGAACAAGCGCTGAAAGGCAATATTACAGTTTATGATCTATAATCTTGGAAACAGAGCAGTCAATAATTATCTTGTTCCGATAACCGACGGGTATATTCTGATCGATACCAGATATGCGGACGGATTAAAGAGATTTTGCAAAAAGATAAAGGCTGCCGGCATTGACCCGCACGACATTAAATACATATTCCTGACGCACGCGCATGACGATCACGCGGGATTCCTGAATGAAGTGCTTTCTGTCACCGACGCAAAGGTGATACTGCACCCGAAAGCAATCGAAGGTCTGAAACGAGGACAAAATTCGTTCGAAGGCGGCTGTTCGGGCAGGCTCGCGCACTTTTTCTGTGACATTTTAAAAATGCTTGGCAAAGGTGAACACAGATTCCCGTCAATCGATGATAAATACCTTGATCGTCTCGTAACCGTTGATTCGGCAGAGTTTTCCGAAATACATTTCCCGTATCAGGTAATAGAAACTCCAGGGCATACCGCAGACCATATTTCGCTGAAGACCGGTGATGATCTCTTTTGCGGTGACGCGGCTATGAATAATTTTCCGAGTATTAAAAGGGTCATAATATGGATCGAAGACCTGCAGCAATATAAACGCTCATGGGAAACAATTATTGACATGGGTGCAGTTATGATTTATCCGTCACACGGAAAACCGTTTCGTGCAGCGGACTTGAAAAAGTATCTTTCACATCTTGACAAGGTTCGTTTATATCCCTTGAAATCAAAATAAGAAGGACTCCGAAAAATGAAAATAATGCTTATAATCGCAGCAATCGGCTGTGTTCTCTGCGGCTGGTGCGACATAATCATAACATACACGCCGAACGGCAGGTTTCAGCTTGATGATCTGAAAGACAACGAAAAGCTCGCCGCGCGGTTCGATGGAATGCCGACGAGCAGACATATCAATTCGATGCTGTGGGGGCTTCTCGCGCTTGCAATGCAGGTGTGCGGCTACTTCGCTCTTGCGGATAATTTCAGAGAAAGCTCGCAGATATGCGCTATGATAATGGCGATAGGCGCTGTCATTTACATTTCTTTCGGCGCGGCACATCACATAATCTGCGGACTTATTGAATGGTTCTATATAAAGTTTGACAGAACGGAAAAAGCCCGGATGATCGTTCTTGACTTCTTCAAAAAGACATCGGTAACTATGATAGCATGTTATCTCGGACTGGTAATGATCTCAGTTGCGATGTTCATTGCGATCGTTACGGGCGGTACAACGCTCCCGGCTTGGGCGTGTGTATTTAACCCGGCGGTGTTCTATATCGCGCTTGCTCCGTTCAGAGTTCCGGCAACAGGAAATATCGCAGGTGCGATTGCTTTTATCGGGCTTACGGTGGTGTCAATATGTGGATTTTAATGGCGGATAGATAAAATGAGCATAGTCATTGCGGTTTTATGCCGTTATCGCGGAGCCGAGTATATCCGACGCAAGCGCGATAGCAGTCGCCTGATACGCGCCGGTCTCGCCTGCAAACGAAGGACACAGGACTATCAGTATCGGAACCATGACCGTAGCCGCAGAAATACCCGCAAGA